>JAGQOS010000205.1 GCA_020427265.1 Planctomycetales bacterium | reverse complement strand
TTCGAGGTCGTCTTGCGATGGGTCTTTGGTCGCGACACCGTCGGAAGGCACTTCGCCGTGCGCGGTCCAAACGATGGCGTTGAGCACGACCTTGCGGAAATTCTCATCGCCCCAGTTCCAATGGAAATGCCCGCCGGTGAAGCCAAAGCCGCGTCCGCCCCCTTCGCGCTCGGCGGCCCAGGCCATGTGTTGGATTTCGCCGTTGGCGACGGCCTGGCGCACGTGCGGATTCCCGCTGTGCGCGCCGTCGGGCCGGCTGAGGGTCGATTTCGGCGGGTGGGCCGAAAGGATTGGCGTTACACCGTGCATGCCGTCGCGAAACCGCATGTGGTAGTACCATTCGTCGTTGATCGTAAACGGCTTCACGCCGCGCGCGATCGGATGGTTGGGAAACGTTTCATACTTCGCTTCCCAATGCGGATTGACCGACCAGTTGGGTTCGAAGTAGCCGCCGATCCAATCGAGAAACGCGTCGCCTTCTTTGCCTTTGACCGTCTCTACGCCGTAGTGCAAGCACACCAGGCCGGCCCCCTGTTTCATCAGCCCGTCGAATTCTTCGACGTGCGGATTGAGCAGATGCCCGCCGCCGCCGTCGCAATACACGACGACCGCATCGGCATCCTTGATGCGCGCCATGCCTTCCTGCGGCCAGCCGTGCTTAACGACGTCGACCTCGAAATTCGGCATGGCGTCTTTCAGGTGCTTGGCCAGCAACAGACAGCCGGCATAGTGTTCGTGCGAACCGTAGCCGTGGCTGGGGCGGCCGGAAATGAAAACGACCTTCTTCGCGGCCGTTTCGCTGACGTTAAACAAGCCTTTCCCTTTGGCCCGAGCCTGTTTCTCGCCCAGTTGCTTCAGCCGAATGTTGCGGAACTGAACTTTCATCGGCGGACCGGCGTGTAGCTGCAGCGCCAAAATGCCCGACTCGCGACGTTGCTCCGCGTCGTTGTCCGTGCATTCGCTGGTCACCACGCCGTTGATGCGATGGACGAAATGAAAATCTTTGGCCGTGATAGTGTAGTTGTTCCAGTCTTCTTTCTTGATCTTCGACTGGATCTCCTTCGAGTCGCCCAGCCGTTCGATCTGCTTGACCTGGAACTTGCCGTTCTCGCGCACCAGTTCCGTTTTCAAACCGCGATTGGCCAGGATGCCGCGGAACCGCTCGCCGTAGAGAATGCCCGAATAGGTGTCGCCCGCTTCAAAGTCGGCCTGGTATCCCCCGACCACCCACTTCTGCTTTTCGGGATCGACTTCGAAGCTGCGATACTGAATGCCCGAGTTGCCAAAGCCCTTGTCGCTCATCGGCAAGATCCGGTATTCGAGTTTCAACTCGAAGTCACCCACTTCGCCGCCGCGCCAAATAATGAACGTGTTCCCCTTGGTCGGCTTGTCGGCCGTTGTCTCGCCGGTGATCGTGCCGTCTTCCACGCGCCAAAAATCCGGGTTGCCGTCCCAACTTTCCAGTGTCTTGCCGTCGAAGATCGACACAAATCCTTCATCGTCGGCCTGAACCAAACCCGGCAGCAAAAACAAGAAGCCAAGCAGCCACAGGTAACCCATAGATCGCATGCAATTCTCCTTCATGGGAAAGCGAGGAAGCCCGAACCTCGGGCAAGACGGCGCGATCGATGCGGGTGAAACGTTCAGCACAATTTCCAGCCGCACGCCGCACGTTGCCGCCAACGTGACAAACGGTGGGAAGACGCTCCAGCTCTTCACCGAAAGCGCCCAAACTACGCAGTAACAAGACCTTAGCGTAGCTAAGCCAAACTGGGGCGTCAACTTGCGCCAGATTTAACGAGAATTTGGGCCGAATTAACCCGCCGGCGCGCAAAAAAAAGAGCGGCAGGCCCCATAGCCCGCCGCTCTGGCGAATGATGAATTTGAAACGGTTCGCCGCAGCCTATCGCCGCAGCGTTGCGGAGTCGCTACTTGGTGTAGCCGAGCGACTTGATCACGTGCAGCATTTCTTCGTACGTGATGAATCGACGGCGATGCACGAGCTTGTATTGGTCAATTGCCATGGCCAGTTCCGAAGCGGCCGGCGAAAGTTCTTCGTAGCTATTGGTAAACTGCCGACGTTCGCGGGCCGGCATATTCGTGCTCGGCACAGCAGAGCGGCGGTCGATGAAAGCACTGGTCGAGGCGCCAAACGTCGAGTCGAGGGTTTGCGACATAGAGATTCTCCTTTGGTCGAGAGACGCCGGTAGGTGGGAATGCGAGGGAGGGACGGCCACATGGCAACTCGCGCTGCGGGTCGCGCAATGGGCCAACCAACAATAGCCCGCGATCCGGAGCGCGTCAAAATTCAACATCGGCCTGTGCCGAAGTTTCCGAAGAAACGTGCCGTTTAGCGCAACGGGTTAGAGGAAGTCTCGGCCTGCCCGTCGGCGTCTTCCGCAGCATCGCTAGAATCGTTATCGCGCGTTGGCTGGCCGATAGTCAGGAAGTAGTCGTCGCGGGCCGAGGTCCCATGGTCGGAGAGCAACGCCGCATCGCGAAGCGCGGCTAGCGCCATCGCCGGTTCGAATTCGGCGGCCGGCTCTTCCGCCTTGATTAGTTCCGGCTCGTCGGCCAAGGCGAGATCGAGCGCCGCGAACGGCGGCGCGGCGTCGGCCACGCGTGCATTCGCTTCCGTGGCCGCTTGCATTTGCGGCATGTCGGGCAGCCCCAAGGCACGGCGGGCGATCAACGAGGCGTCGAGCGCGCTGATGGTCCCGTCGTGCGACAGGTCGGCCAGCAGCATGGGATCGGTCCGCGCGAAGTGAGCGAAGCCGCTGTCCAGGCCAACCGCTACGCGCGCCGCGAGCGAGGCGTCGAGCGCGCTCAAGGTTGCATCGCCCGACAAATCGCCCGCCGCTCCTACCTGTACGATCGCTTCGTCGCCGCGCAGCGGGGCCTCGCCACCGTTGATCGACAGGTTCGACCAACTGAGCATCGAACTGGCTCCGATGGCCGCCGCAGGAGCAATCGAGGCTTCGATCGTCGCCCACAACATCGCGCCGGCCGGCAAGGGCTCGTTACCTTGGGCTTGAATAAGAAGGAGGCCCGGCGTGGAAATATCGAATTGCAGGAGCCAATCCGGCGGCAATTGCGCAGGGATTTGAACATCGAAAACGACGACCATGGCGGGATCGTAGTCGAGTTGGAAAGCGATGCTACGCACCCCTTCGGCGTTGTCGATGCGGATGGGAATGCCGCCGGTCTCGTCGACGTCGATCGATTCACCGGGGGCGGCGAGGACATCGGGGATGTGCAATGTATGTCCCGCAAAGGGCTCGATCGTGAACGTTTCGACGTAATCGATCTGCAAATGGCCAAGTTCGTGCGCCTCGTGAAAAACGCCCAAGGGGCCGCCGCGCAGCCGCAAGGTGTAGTCGCCCGGTTCGAACGGTCCGCCGGTCTTCAGGAACCACAGAAGGTTCGCGTCGGCATCCCACAGGAGCGAACCGTGAGCGGCAGTTCCATCGGCCCTGATTAAGGAAACATCGGCCGCCCCGTTGGCGCCGGTAACTCCGTCGTAGAGATTGAGCATTTCGGCATGGACCGGCCCGGTGAGCCGAATGCCAACGGCACCGGGTGTGACTTCAATGCCGAGCACTTCGACGGGCGGCGGCACGTCGTCGTCGAAGATCGTTGTTTCCACGCGCTGGAGCGGCTCGTAAATGGAAATCGGCAAGTCGCTCGATGTCGTGGGGGCGCTTAATTCGATGGCGAATGTTTCGTCACCCTCGATCAACGCATCGTCGAAAATGGACAGCTCGAACGAAAACGAGCGGGCGCGTCCTTCGCCGCCGCGGAAGTACAGCCGCCCTTGTTCGAAATAAACGTCGCCATTGCTTTGATCAGGACATGTGCCGAAGATCGGATCGCACAGCCGCGGATCGGTAACGACAAAGTCGGCGGCGTCGGTTTCTAGAAACAGCAGGCTCACATCGACGCTGGCCGTGTCGCCTTCCGGCAGATCGCCGTAATACCAGATGGTATACGAGGCCACGTTGGCAGCGCCTTCGGATGCCGTTTCTAAAACGCCCTCCGAGCCTTCGATGTAGAACGTGAGCGGGCTGCAGGCAATCGTCGTCTCCTGACGCGCGTTGGCGATCGAGGCGGCGCCAGCGCTCGCCAAGGGGTTAGCCAGTTCGATCGCGAAATCTTCGCTCGCCGAACAGAAGCCATCGTCCGCAATCTGCAGCGAAAATGTGAGGGATGCTTCGGCGTCGGGACCGCCGGTGAAGATGAGCCGTGAATTCACGCCATCGTAAGCCAGGCCTGAAAAACCAATCGAAACGATGGCCTCGGCAATAGCCATGCCGATCGTGTTCGCGTAGTCGTGCGACGTCGTTTCGCCGAAGATATGCTGTACGTCGACGCTCGCTGTTGCGCCCTCGGCCAGGATTCCGGTATAGCCGATCGTGTAGGTCGCGAGGTTGGCGTCGGCATCGTTCGGGTCGGGCGTGACCGACTCGGAACCTTCGGTATAGAACGCGATATCGGCCGCAACGGTTGGTTCGCTGAGCGACGCCTGCGGCGTGTTGCCGTAAGCGCCGGCGTTGATGATTCCGCCGTTGAAATTCGGTTCGTGATCGAATGCCGAACTGCGATCACCCGCATCAATCGCCGGCGAATTGGCGGCGCCTTCGCTGAGCCCGACCGGTAGAAACTCCGGCAACCCGTCGGCGCCAAGCACTGGCGCCAGCGACCCGCTGAACTGGCCGTAGGCGCTTTGCAGGTGGAAGTCGTCGTCGTAACCCGCGTCGATTGCGAATTCGCCCGGACGCCGATCATCGGCCCCATCGGGATCGACGAACAACGGGGCAGCGACGATGCTATGCAGGTCCTGGCCCCAGGCCTGCTGCCATTGGCTGAGCGTTTCAATCGATCCGTTATTTGGCCATTGGCCATGCACGCTGGCGAGCCGGTCGCCGTCGACGATATGGAATACGTTGTAATCGCTTTGGAATTCGGTTTCTGCGAACGCCACGATGCTCAGGGGGAGCGTTCGATTGTATTCGAACGTAAATATGTTGTTGCGGATCTCAAATCCTTCGGGGAAGACTTGCGTGTTGGATTCCGTATCGAAGTAGTCGCGAATCGTCACGGCATAGGTGTTGTCGACAAACGTGTTGTTGAGAATGCGCGCATGATTTCCGTCGGCATCGATCGTCGTGGCATCCAAACTGACTCCGGTCGACGAGTTGCCAGTGGGATTGCCGCCGTAAATCAAGTTGTTGCTGATCAGGCCGGAAAAGCGCTCGCCTACGAAGCCGAGCTTGAATGAAAGATCGACTTCTGAAAGGATGGAATTGCCGTGCAAGTAAAGGACGTTTTCGCGCACTTCGTTCGCGCCTTGCACAAGAATGCCAGCCTGGTTGTAGAAGATGCGGTTGCCCACGATCATCGATTTCGCGTGCCCAGGCCGCGAGGGCGCCCAGATCGCGGAATCATTGTTGAACAACAGGTTGTGGCGGGCCGTTACGCCGTTGTACATCAGAATGCCGATCGGCCGGTAGTTGATGTCGTTATGCCCTTTGATCGTGTTCTCAGCGATTTCAACTTTGCCGTTAGCGACGATTCCATTGCCGTGCTGGTTGTTGCTTACGATATTGCGCGAAACCAACACATCGCCCGATTCGTCGCGCGCCGTGATTCGCAAGCCCTCGCCGTTGCCTGCCACCAGGTTATTCGAAATGTGTGTTCCCGCGCGGGCCGCATCCATTCGCACGCCAGCGCGGCCATTGAGGCGAATCTGGTTGAACTGCACAACCAGGTTTCTCCCCAGCGCATCGGGGCCGGCATAAACACCATGTTGACCGCTGGTCAGTGTGAAGTGCTCAATAGTAACGCCTTGTTCGCCGACGGACGAAAGATCGAATACGTAGTTCCCTGCGTTCTGATTGCCGCGGGAAAGCGTCGCCACGTGGCCGTCCTGTTGCGGTCCGGTAATGCGAACGCCTGTGTCTTCTAAGGCGACCGCCAGGTTTTCGCTCAGGACATAGGTTCCTGTATCGACGAAAATCGTATCGCCGGGATTGAGGTCATAAGCGTCGAGTATCGACCGGATCGAGGCGCGCGGCGAAGTGGCCGAGAGCCCGTCGTTGGCGTTGTTTCCGACTGCGTGCGAATACTCGTCGCCGGTTCGGCTCTGGTCGTTAACGTAGAAAATGCGCGGTCCGCCTGTGGAACCGCACACAATGAACGTGGTCTGCGTCGCCTCGGCAATCGACGCGCTCCCGCCGTTCGACACTTGGGCATTTTGCAGTTGGATCGAGAAGAAGTGATCCGCTTCGCAAAGTTGGTCGTCGAGGATCTCCAGGCTGAACGTGAGCGAGGCGACGTTCCCCGCGCCACCGGAAAAGATCACACGAGAGCCTTCGACGGCGATGCCGGCAATGTTCGATGCGGCCAAGAGGATGGCGTCGTTCAAGGTCCTCCAAAATTCGTCGTCGCGCGATGTGCCGAGTTGCATGACCGCTTCGACGCTTGCCGTTTCCCCGTTGCCCAACTCGCCCGTGTAGCCAATTGTATAGGTCGCAAGGTTGAGGTCGGCGTCCAAAGCGTCGGATGTTACCGAAGTGGTGCCGTCGATAGAGAACTCGACGCGTGCCGCCGTGTCGTCGTCGAAGATTGTCACTTCGTGCAGCGACGGCTCGGCGATCGACAATTGCCCGGTCGGATCTTCCATGCCGGCGATTTCGATGCGAAATGTCTCCGCATTGTCCGGAATGTCATCGTCAATGATTTCGACGACGACCTGCTGTGTTGCGCCGTCGACCGAGCCTGCTGGAAAGCGAATAAACGGCGACGAGATGATTTGGTAATCGCCCACAGCCTGACGCGCCAGATACCCGCCTTCCCTGCCGAACAAAACGTTCACGGTTTGCGGACTGCCGTTGGCGACGACGACATCGGGGAGGCCGTCGGCGTTCACGTCGGCTGTAACCAGGGCCCGCATTTCTCCTCCGCCGGAAACAAATTCTCGTGGCTGCGAGAACGTGCCGTCGCCGGCGCCGAAGTGAACACCGATCGTATCGTGCTGACCAAACCCGGTGAAGATGTCCAAGTGGCCGTCTTGATTCAGGTCGGCAAGCAGCAATTGGTAGAAGATGCCGCTGCCGCTCGCCAAGCTCGTGCCCGGTTGAAATGAACCGTCGCCGTTGCCCAAGAAGACTTTGACCTGGTCGAAGTAATTTCCCGTGATCAGATCGACACGGCCGTCGTGATTCAGATCGGCGGCGGCGATCGTCTCCATGGTCTCGCCCGTCGGGATCAGCGTTTCCGCCCCAAAGGTTCCATCGCCCGCGCCGAGGAAAACAGACATCGCGTACCCAGCGCCATGTCCGCCGGGCGAAGCCAAATCGAGATGGCCATCGCCATTGAAATCGGCGGTGGCCCAGACAAGTGGATCTCCATTGATATTCAAATGTTCGTAGGGTTGGAAGGTTCCATCGCCGTTTCCCAAGGCAATGTTCAACCCGCTATTGCGCGACGCGACCAGATCGATAAAACCGTCTTCATTGAAATCGGCGGGCGTGACTCGGCCCCCCGGCATTTCGAAACGCGGCATGGCCGAGAACGTTCCATCACCAGCGCCTAGCAGAATGGACAACTCTTGCGGATCGTCATGCGTGATGATGAGATCGACATTGCCATCGACATTCACATCGGCCGTGGCGACCCAGCCAGGAAGTTCGTCCATTGGGAAACGCACTTCCGGCAGAAATGTTTCGCCGCCAGTGCTGAGCAGGATGGACAGATCCGAACTGGTCCAGTTCGACGTGATCACATCGGGAAAGCCGTCGTTGTTGATGTCGGCCGTCGCCAGGTCGGAAAGGTTCTCGCCAATGCCATGCGTAATCGGCACGGCCGGCTCCGCGCTGCCGTCGAGCGTGTCGGTTACCCAAACCACAACGTCTTCGGTCAACGGACCGTTGGGAAGGTTCAATGTGATATCGATCGTATGGATGCCATCGGCTTCGTTGACCGAGGACGCGTCGAGCGAGAAGTGAACGCTCGGCTCGGCCGTCACTGGCTGAACCGAGAACGGCGCGTCGCTGCAATCGCGCGCTGCGGGAAACGACAAGGCCGACACGCAAACAAC
>JAGQOS010000204.1 GCA_020427265.1 Planctomycetales bacterium | reverse complement strand
TTCAGCGCCTTTTCAATTCAGCAATGTCGACTCGTCGCGAAAAAATCGAGGCCCTGTTGGCCGACGACCCTGGCGATGAGTTCTTGCGCTACAGCCTAGCGCTTGAGCTAGACAAAGAAGGCGAGCACGACCGGTCGCTGGCCGGCTTGGCAGAACTGGCCAACTGTCCGGCACCCTATGTGCCGGCGTTTTTCATGGCGGCTCAGCAATTGGTTCGGCTCGACCGAGTTTCCGAGGCCCGCGAGCGGCTCCGTGCCGGAATTGAAGCCGCGCGCCTGGCAGGCGATTCGCACGCGGCTGGTGAGATGAGCGAGTTTCTTGCCTCGCTTGGCGCTGCCTGAGTTACCCCGTTGTTCGAGCCGCGGCATGGCGAGATTTTCGGCGGGTTTCTCGAAATTGAGGGAATTATTTCTCGGCTTCTAGCATCTAACCCTGCAGAACACCGAAATCGACGGCGCGGCGTTCGGAAGCGCCGCCAAGTACGTCGATATCGCCACGCCCTGAAATTCTTGGGAGAATGTCATGATTTCGCAACGCTTGCGTTCGCTTTGCGCACTCGGATCGCTCTGTTTCGTTTTGGCCTTGATCGTTGGTTGCAGTCAGTCGGAACCGGTTTCGTCTGATGCTGTTGCTGCACGCGATGCGTCGAACGGTTCGGCCGCGAAGGCAAAAGACGCGAAGAACGCTCCTGTCCGAGAACGCCACTTCGCCGAAGAAACCAAAGCATTGGAAGCCGGGGAAGCAGCAGTCGATGAATTGGCCCAGGATGCCGCCGCCGAGGCGCCGGCGACGGCCGAACCGGCCAACGAATACGAAGTATCAGCCCTAGCCGCGAGCGCGCCCGCTCCGATCGCCGGGAAAGCAGTCGCCGAATCGCTGGAACGGCGAGCTTCGGTCTCCAGGCAAATCGCGCCGCTCTCGCCTGCCGATGCGCCTCTGGGCGATCGCGAAGCGGATCGCGATGATTTGGGCGTCGGCCCTGGGCAAGGTGGCGACAAGTACGCCTCGATCACCGACAACCCGTTTCAAGAGGTAGCGCAGAACCCGTTGTCGACCTTTTCGATCGACGTCGATACGGCCAGCTATTCGAAAGTTCGCATGTACCTGACACAAGCTGGGCATTTGCCGCCACCCGAAGCCGTGCGCATTGAAGAATTGCTTAACTACTTTGACTACGACTACGGGCAGCCCCAGGGCGACGATCCATTTGCCGCCAACGTCGAAGTCACGGTCTGTCCCTGGAAGCCGGAGCATCGTCTGGCGCGCATCGGGATTCAAGGAAAAGAGATGGCGAACGAGGAGCGTCCGCTCAGCAATCTTGTCTTCCTGCTCGATGTTTCGGGATCGATGAACCAGGCGAACAAGCTGCCGTTGGTCAAGGAGGGCATGCGCCTTTTACTCACGCAATTGGGTGAGAACGATCGAGTCGCCATCGTGGTTTATGCCGGCGCTGCGGGACTGGTCTTGCCTTCCACGCCATGCGATCAGCAGGAAGCGATCCACGCCGCGCTCGATCGACTGCAGGCCGGTGGCTCAACCAACGGCGGCGAGGGCATCTTGCTGGCCTATCAGACGGCGGCCGACAATTACATCGAAGGCGGAGTGAATCGAGTCGTGCTTTGTACTGATGGCGATTTCAACGTCGGTCAAACCAGCAACGGCGGGCTGGCTGCGCTGGCCGAAGAGAAGGCCAAGAGTGGAGTCTTTCTCAGCGTGCTCGGTTTCGGCATGGGCAACCACAACGACGCCATGCTCGAAGAAATCTCGAATAAGGGAAACGGTAACTATGCGTTCATTGATACCGAGCGCGAAGCGCGCAAGGTGCTTGTCGAACAGGCGGCAGGCACGCTCGTGACCATCGCCAAGGACGTCAAAATTCAAATCGAATTCAACCCGGCGCAAGTGGCGGCCTATCGGCTGATCGGCTACGAAAATCGGCTGTTGGCGGCTGAAGACTTCAACGACGACAAGAAAGACGCCGGGGAAATTGGCGCCGGGCATACAGTTACCGCCCTCTACGAGATTGTGCCGGCCGGCATCGAAACGGCAACCGCTGTACGTAGCGTCGATCCGTTGAAGTATCAGTCCGTACGCACGGCGACCGACGCCGCGGCGAGCAACGAACTGCTCACACTCAAGATTCGTTACAAGCAACCCGACGGCGATACGAGCAAACTGCTCGAGTTTCCCATTGCCGACGACGAGAAGCCTTTTGGCCAGGCGGGTTCCGAGATGAAGTTCGCCGCGGCCGTGGCTTCGTTCGGCATGTTGCTTCGCGACTCCGAGCATCGTGGCGCCACCAGCTACGATGCCGTCCTCGAAATCGCAGCCGACGGCGCTCAAAACGACAAGCACGGATATCGGCAGGAGTTTCTGGAAATGATTCGCCGCGCCAAAGAACTTTCGCAGCGCTGAGGTGTCAGGCCGAAGGTTTCAGGTAACAGGCTTGAGGGTGAAACGGACGCGTGCTTCCAACTCGCGGCCGATTGCGGCGAGGCGTGTTGCGTGCTGGCCGACGAGTTGCAGGCCGATTGGCAGGCCAGCGTGAATGCCGGCAGGAACTCCGATTGTCGGCAAGCCGCAGTAACTCCACGGTGAGTTGAATCGCGGGTCGCCGGTCGTTTCCAAAACAGGAGCGACCGTGGGGGTAGCGGGCGTGAGCAGTGCGTCGAACCGGTCGGCGATCGTCGCCATCTCCGTCGTGAATTGCTCCTGATGCGCGATGGCCGCCTGGTACGACGCTTCGCCAATGGAAAGTCCCTCTTCGATCAACGCGGCGACGTTGGGGCCGAACTCGCCGGGTGCGCCCGCGTAACGCCCGGCATGGAAGACGGCCGCGTCATGGGCCATGATGCGACGATGCATCGCGTGTACGTTGCTGAAGCTGGCCGGCAACTCGAACGATTCGATCGATGCAACCGGCGCGAGCTTTTCCATCGCCCGCTCGACGGTTTCGGCTACTTCCGGCGCGGCGCATGCAAGGAAATACTGCGCAGGTCGCGCGATGCGAAAACGTTGGTTGGCGACCGAATCTTCGTCATGAGATTTAGTGTACCGATCGCCGCCGCTCATGCAGACCGACAATACGATGGACGCATCGTCTACGTTGCGTGCAAAGATTCCCACATGATCAAGCCTCGGGCTGACAGGAACAACACCGGCGAGCGAGATCGCGCCGTGGGCCGGCTTGAAGCCGACAACTCCACAGTACGCGGCGGGGCGTGTCACGGAGCCGCCCGTTTGGCTACCCAAGGCGGCCACGCACATTCCACAAGCAACGGCGGCGGCGGAACCACTGCTCGATCCGCCTGGCGTGCGATCGTGATTCCACGGATTGCGCGTTGGCGACGGATCGAAGCAGGCCCATTCGCAAGTAACCGTCTTACCCAGGACGATTGCCCCCGCCGCGCGCAGTCGTGCGACAACCGGCGCGTCGGCGGTAGCGGGTGTTGCGCTCGTTAATACGGAGCCTGCACGCGTTGGAAATCCGGCGACGTCGATAATGTCTTTAACACCAAAGGGAATCCCATGCAGCGGTCCTCGGTCCTCGCCTTCGCGTAATTCCTTGCCTAATTGTTCGGCTTCGCTACGAGCCCGATCGGCATCGACCACGACCCAAGCACGGATCGTCGCGTCGTAGCGTTCAATGCGCGCCAGACAATGCTCGACGAGATCGAGCGGTGTGATGTCTCGGCGTCGCAGACACGCAGCAATTTGCTGGATCGAACCATCGAACGCCGGGGCGGCCATGTTACTTTCCACAGGCCGCAGCAACGGCGCAACTAGTGCACGAATCGCATCCGCCGGCCGCTTTGTCCGTGCCGCAATCGGGACCGCAGCCATGCAGGAGCGTGTCGGCGAAGGATTGCATCTGCACGCTGGCGTCGTAGACGCTCGCCAACTCCGCGGTCAGGGCTTTGGCCTCCGGAGGAACTTCCCCCAGAAAGTAGAAGAGCATGCTGCGACCGTCGAACAGGCACTCGACGTCGAGCAGCGTGGCGGCAACGGCGCGCTCGGCGAGCAGCACTTCGCACGACTCCATCGCCTCGGCTCGATTTCGCTGCAGCCGCTCTTCGAGCAGCAGATCTTCGACCGACATGCGTCGCATAATCGCCCCGTCGATCGACGGCGCGGCGCCGCCTTCTCCTGGCGGCGCTAAGACCTCGCCAACCTCAAGGCCGCGCCGCGTGCGGGCAATCACTCGCGCGCCGCGCGGGTATACGACCGCGTCGGCCGCCGTAAAATGCCCGACAAGCCCCATGGAGCCGACTCGAACTAAATGGTGGATTGCCATACTCCTATTGTGACGCGAAAGCCGCGATTTGCCAACGTCGCGATCCGCCTGGTTTCGGGTTGTTCGTGCGAGGATCGTAGCCGATAATGGGCCCCGTTAAGTTCTTGCGTCGCTGCCCCGATTTTTTCAGGATTTTTCCGCATGACCGCGCCGAACACGATCTGTGCTCCTTCCGTTTCGTCCTCCACCTTGTGGCATTCGCTGGCCGACCGCGTTCTCGATGGCGGAACGATCTCGCGCGAAGAGGCGGAGGCCGTGCTCTGCTCGCCCGACGAGGAATTGCTCGATCTATTGGCGGCCGTCTATCGCGTGCGGCGGAAGTCGTTTGGCAATCGCGTACAACTCTATTTCCTGATGAATGCCAAGAGCGGGTTGTGCCCCGAAGATTGCGGCTACTGCTCTCAGTCGAAGATCGCCAAGTCGGAGATTCCACGCTACAACCTGCTCAACCGCGAAAAGCTGCTCGACGGCGCGCGCGAAGCGGCCGAACGCGGCGCCAAGACCTATTGCATGGTGATTTCAGCCCGCGGACCGAACGAGCGCGAAATGGAAGCGGTCACGACCATCGTGCCTGAGATCAAGCAGAAGTACGATCTGAAGATTTGCGCTTGCCTGGGTCTGTTGACCGACGAACAAGCGCAGAGCTTGAAGGCCTGCGGCGTCGACCGTGTGAATCACAATCTCAACACGAGCCGCGATCACTATGGCGAAATCTGCACTACGCACAGTTATCAGGATCGCGTGGATACGCTGCAATCGGTGCGCAATGCGGGAATGGAGATCTGTTCGGGTGGCATTATCGGCATGGGAGAGAAGCCTGCCGATGTCATTGATATGGCGTTTGAATTGCGCGACTTGGGAGCCGAGTCTATTCCGGTGAATTTTCTCAATCCGATCGAAGGCACGCCGTTGGCCGGACAGGACGAACTCAATCCGCGGTATTGTTTGAAAGTGCTCGCGATGTTTCGGCTCGTGAATCCCGATCGCGAGATTCGCATTGCCGGCGGGCGAGAAATCCACTTGGGAAGCATGCAAGCCATGTCGCTCTACGCGGCCAATTCCATTTTTGTTGGCGATTACCTGACGACCAAGGGCCAACCACCCGAGTCCGACTACCGTATGATTGAAGAAATGGGCTTCGAGATTACAAAGGCCAGCTAGCGTTGCCGTCTGTTCAGTCGTTGTGTCGACCGGTCATCGCGTTCTCCACGTAGCGCAACGTGCTGCGTTGTTTTTCTGGCCGTGTTTTGTCTGCTAGCGGCGCCTCGACGATTTTCTGTCGCGCTGCCAGTGCTGCCGTTGCTGGCGATAAAATCGGAGTTTTTTTCGTACGCGGTTAAACCGTGATTTCTTTCGCAACCGATAGAGTTTCACATATTGGTGAATCTCACGATCCTTTTGCGCGAGTAGAAATCATGTTCAGTCGCTTTCTCGTTCTCACGCTTGTCGTTTGCCTCAGCTTCCCAGTCGCACCGGGACGGGCAGAGCCATCGGCCACCGGCTCGGACAATCGGCCCAAGAACCTGGCCGAACGCATCGAAGAGATGCGTGCCCAAACGGCCGAATTTGAAGCCGAAGAGAACGCACCCGAGCAGGTCGAACTGACTGGCGGGTTGCTCGACAGCGAGTGGCTGACCGGCAAACGCCGTTCGACGCAGACGAAGGCGGCGCCCATCACCAAGGGCTTCACGGCCAGTCGCTCCAGCGATTCGGACTCGCGTTCGAACACATCGAACGTGGCGCCTCGATTTAATCCAACGTCGTCGCGTTCGAGCGAATCGGAGCGTTCGCCGTCGTATGTGTCGTCGCGCAAGGCGTCGTCCTCCAGTAATACGCCTTCCGGCTCGTTCCAGCAACGCATGGAGAACCTGCGCGAGTCGCTGGGCGGTCCACAAGAGGCTGTCGACCGTACGGCGGAGAGTGTTCGCGCCCCGGCCGAAGCCACCAGCCCGAAGATCAGCACCGAGCGCGTCGCCTCGCGCCCCATCAGCGCCCGGCCGATCGATACAATCACGCGCGAAGAACCAGAGTCTGCCAAGGATGAGACGGCCGCGGCAAACGTTGGCGTCAGCTCGTCCATCGCGGCGGAGGACGAATTCGATACACCGGTCCGCAGGCCGCAGCAGATCGCTCCTGTTGTGCGTCCGCGCGAATCGCAACAGTCCAATGTCTTGATGACTCTGGCCGGACCGCAATTGTCGGCGATGGCCAACGGTCCAAAGCGTATCGTTGTGGGACGTCAGGCCGAATACAAAGTGATCGTTCGCAATTCGGGTGAAGTTGCGGCCGACGACGTTGTTGTTACCGTGCAGCTTCCGCCTTGGGTGGAGATTGTCAACTCGAACCCCACGCGAGGCATGGCCAAGGCCGACGAAGCCGAGTCGCTCGCCCACAAGATTGAATGGAAGCTCGATCGACTGGGAGCGGGTGGAAGCGAGTCGGTAGCGCTCCAAGTTATCCCGCGCGAAAGCAAGCCCGTGAATTTGGGGGTCCGCTGGGATTATCGACAGACGGCCAGCGAAACACAGGTCGTTGTGGAAGAACCGCTGTTGCATATGGTCATCTCCGGGCCTGGCGAAGCCAATTACGGTGAAACGAAGCTGTACAACCTGACGCTGTCGAACCCGGGTACGGGCGACGCTGAGAATGTCGTGATCAGTCTGTTGCCGCTCGGCGGATCGCACGAGGGCCGTGTAACGCACGCGGTGGGACTGTTAAAGAAAGGCGAGACAAAAACCATTCAGGTGGAACTCTCGGCGGGCAAAGCCGGCACGCTGGTCGTCAAGGCCGGCGCCGTGGCCGAAGGCGGTTTGCACGCTGAAGCCGTGAAAGAAGTGCTCGTTCGCCGCGCCGACCTGAAGGTTGCCATCGTGGGCGAGCGCGCCCAATACGCCGGGAACCCCGGTCTGTTCCGAATTCGGGTATCCAATCCCGGCAATGCAACGGCCGAAGACGTAGTCGTCGAGGCCGACCTGCCGGCCGGCGCCGAGTTCGCTTCGGCAAGTCACGATGGTTCGTTCAACAAGGAACAAGGTACGATCACGTGGAATTTGGGGTCGATTGCGGCCAGCGGCGATCGAATCCTCGAATTCACTTCGGTTTTGCGTGCTGCTGGCGCCAACGAAGTTCATGTGACCAGCCGCGAAGCAACCGACCTGGTGGCCGACGCGATGGCGGCCACTATGGTCATCGCCCGGGCCGACCTGAAACTTGTTATCAGCGATCCCAAGGGTCCGGTGCCGGTCGGAGAGACTGCCGAGTACGAAGTACGCATCATCAACCGCGGTACGAAGGACGCTGAGAACGTGGAAGCTGTGGCCTACTTCTCCGAGGGGATCGAACCGATCGCTGTCACCGGCGGATCGTTCGAAATCTCGCCGGGTCAGGTCCTGCTGCACGGGCCGCCGTCGATCGCCGCGGGCGACGAGTTGGTTTACCGCATCCAGGCGAAAGCCGATCAGGCGGGCGATCATGTCTTCCGTGCTGAAGTCATCTGCCGCTCGCTCGGCACGAAGCACGCGGCGGAAGAAACCACGCACTTTTACAACTCTGAATTGAGTGGCCTCGACTTCGACTCGAGGCCCACTGCGGCAGTTGCCGAAAGCAACGCCGATGCCGGCGAGCCGATCGAGGTTGCCGAGCGACTGGAAGAATCGGCCGACGAGGAGCCGCGGCCCTTGGATGAGCAGCCGGCCGACGCCGAGCCAGCTCAGTTCTAGGCCGCCCGAATGCCTTCGAGCCATGGTAAAGGACGTTCCTGCGTTGCTCCGGCGACGTAGGAACGTCTTTTCGTAGGCGTCTTGTAAACGGCAGCCTCGTGATGACAG
>JAGQOS010000203.1 GCA_020427265.1 Planctomycetales bacterium | reverse complement strand
CTTGATGAAAGCGATGTCGTCCACATGTCGCGCCAAATGCGTGTACTTGTCGCACACCCATTGGCCGCACTCGCCGTATTGTTTGAACTCAAATGGCGACTTCATCAACGGGCCTGGATTGCCGAAGAAGACCTGGATATCGGTCCGCTGTCCATGTCGCCTGGTAAGTTCCGGTTTGGGATCAAAGAGATCGACGCCACTAGGCCCACCTTCCATAAACAACCAGATGACGGCCTTGGCTTTGGCATCGAAATGCCCCGCGCGCGGCGCGAGCGGATTGGATTGAGAGATCCCGTCGGCGAGCATGCGCTGCTCACCCAGCAGGCTGGTCAGCGCGACCATGCCGGCTCCGCCACCGGCGTGCGAGAGCCATTCGCGGCGGTTCAAACCGGCCAGAACGCGACCACAGGGCAAAAATGTTGAGCTTGGCATGGCAATCGTTTCAGTCGACGTAAATAAATTCGTTCAAGCCAAAGAGCACGTGACACAAATCGGCGATCGCCTGAAGCCGAAAATCCTCTTCGCCTCGCAATTTTCGCTGCTGCGACTGGGACCGCAGAAACGCAGCGGAAGAGGCGAACTCGGTTTCGCTGGGAGCCCGACCGATTGCACGCAGGAAAGAATCGCGGACAAGTGGCTCTTCGTCGCTTTCAAACTCGGCGATTAACTGCTGCGCGAAGTCGACCGCGCAGGCGCGAACAAACGTGTCGTTCAGCAACGCCAACGCTTGCGGCGCAACTGTGGTATTCGATCGTCGTCCGCAGCTTTGGAGCAAATCGGGGCGGTCAAATGCCTGGAACAATGGGTAGGGCACCACGCGTTTGTGGAACATGTAAACGCTGCGCCGATGTGTCTCCTTGTTATCCTTGGCGTCTTTGGGATAGCCGCCATCTTTCAAGTTCCGCGCAACGATCGCCTCGGCTGGTATGTAAGGCTTGAATCCGGGACCGTACGCTTTGTCGTTCAAGCTGCCGCTAACAGCTAACATGGCGTCGCGCAGGATCTCCGCTTCCAGGCGCTGTGGCGACATTCGCCAGAGAAGTTTGTTTTCTGGATCGATGGCGGCCGAGGCCGTGTCGAACGTTGCGCTTTGGCGCCAAGTAGCGCTGCTGAGAATCATCCGATGCAACCGTTTGATTCTCCAGCCATGGGCAACGAAGTCGTGGGTCAACCATTCCAGGAGTTCCGGATGCGTCGGCGCGTCGCCTCGCACGCCAAAATCGCTCTCGGTGCGCACTAGCCCCTGGCCGAAATGATGACGCCAGATGCGATTCACAATCACGCGCGCCAGGAGCGGACCAGCGCCGTGGTCGACGTCAGCGATCCAATCAGCTAAAGCCCTGCGCTGCAGCGTACTGGAGAGTTGGCCGGCCTCGGCGTGGGCGTTTTTCCAATAGATGTCCGCGCTGCTTCCCGCCGAAACAATGGCTGGAAATCCCAGTTTCACTTGCAGTTCGCGATCGTAAAAATTCCCCCGGCGGAACAGCCAGGTCGTCTGCACGTTGGAGTCCGGGTCGTGGAAGAAGAGCCCTTCTTCTCCATTGGGTAACTTGCCGGCCTGGCGCTGGCCGCTGTGAAAGGCGGCCAGCAAACGATAGTATTCGCGCGACGAGATCGCATCGTACTTATGATCGTGGCACCGTGCGCAGCCAAGGGTAATTCCGAGAAAGCCGACGCCGAGCGTCGAAACCACGTCGTCCAACTCGTTGTAGCGATTGCGTAGTCGCTCTTCCTCCAAAAACGAATCCTCGAGCACCGTGTGCGTTCCTGCCGTTAGGAATCCGGTGGCGACAACAGCGTCAGTATTGTCGGGTTCGTATTCATCACCCGCGATCTGCCAACGGACGAACTGGTCGAAGGGCATGTCGTCATTGAAAGCGCGAATGACGAAATCGCGATAGCGATAGGCAAACGGGCGATCGCGATCGGCTTCTTGCCCGTCGCTGTCGGCGTAGCGGACGACATCAAGCCAATGTCGCGCCCAGCGTTCACCGTAATGGCGCGAAGCGAGCAGCGTTGCGGTGAGCGAGTCGATCGCAGCATCGCGATCCCCCTCGGCGGCGGAAACAAACCGATCGACCTCCGCCGGCGAGGGTGGCAGGCCGACCAGGTCGAAATAGATGCGGCGCGCCAACGTGCGCGGTTCGCACGGCACCGAGGGACGCAGATCCTTCGCTCGCAGCGCGGATTGCACAAAGAAGTCGATTGGTGTTTTCGCCCAGGAAGCGTCGGCGTCGTTCGGTACGGCAATCTCCGTGGGCAGCCGCTGAAATGCCCAGTGCTCTAGGGCTCGTTCGAGCCTCGGATCCGGGATGTTGGCGGTTGCGGGCCACGAAGCGCCTTGATCAATCCAGGTGCGCAGGATAGCGACTTCTTCTTTGCTAAGCGGATCGTCTTCCGGCGGCATGCGCCGTTTCTTGTCGACGCCGGCAACCCAATACATTAATGGGCTGGCGAGGCTGTTGCCGGGCTCTAAGATCGGGCCGTGAGTTCCTCCTTCCATCGCGCGATCCTTCAGAGCCAGATTCAACCCGCTCTCTTCATTGCCGTGCGCATGGCATTCGAAACAATGGCTGCGGAAGATGGGTTGCACATCCTTCACGAAATCAATGGGACGATCGACCGGCGATGCCATCATCTGCGATAGCCTCGCTCGACGATTGGTTCCGGCCGCGAAGTTTTGTCGCACCTCGTCGGGACTCAGCGCGCGGCTGTAAATGGCGATCAAATGGACTTCGCCCAACCAAGGGCGATCGTTGCTCGCCTCGTTGCCAACAAGGATTCGATAACGCGCATCCCAATTGGCAAGGTCTCCTGCGACATGCTGGCGCATCACTTCCGCGCCGTCGACATGGAAACGCGCGTCGCCCGCCGAGTTGCGCGTGTAAAGAATATGCGAGAGTGTAGTGGTTGCCATGCCGGCAGGCGTGGATACCGAAGGTATGCCGTTCGCGGTTGTGCGGCTGCTGCGTAGTCGCACGTCGAAGCGATCTCCTTGCTGGCCCAGCGTGACATTCCGATTGCTCGTGTCGGCCGAGATGGAAACGAGGCGGGCCGGGCCCGTCTGGTGAGTGTTCGAAGCTCGAACCCAAGCTTCAATCGAGATCTCGCCCGTTTGCTTGACCGCATCGATGATCTTGACCGCGGTAAGGGCCGACCGCAACACGGTAGCGTTTAGCAAGTACACGTGATCCGTCGACCAGCGCGCCGAGTTGCGGTCGCCAATCGTCAAGTCGAGCGGCGGCGCGACGCCGGACCGATCATGAACGACGTCGCCGGAGCCTTCGTCGAACAGGTAAAGCACTTGCAAACCGTGCGTCACGCGCGCTGGCAACGGATCCGCAAGAAGTTCTCTGGCCGGCGCCAGCAGGAGACCGGGCAACAGAAGCAGAACGAACTTCATGGCGAACTCCGCACCTCAGCAATGTCACGACCGTGAGACCAATTTGCCGTGTAAGCATATGATTCGCAGAGCGAAGCGAACCGCGTCCTTGACGGACGCTCCGCACACGCTGCCATTCGCTTGGCCGCAGGCCGCTTCATTCTACACGCAGCGCGACGGAATCAACAGCTAACGGAGTGCAGCTGGTGCACAATACTGCGACATTGCCGCGAAGCAGGTTGCGCGAGAAGGCAGCGGACCTGGCGGTCGCTAGTCTTCTTCCTCTTCTTTATGGGCGGCTTTGTCGATGATTTCCTTCTGCACGTTGCCGGGCACCGGTTCGTAACGGGCAAATTCCATCGTGTAGCTGCCCTGGCCGCCTGTCATGCTCGAGAGCGTACGGGCATAGGTAGTTACTTCTGACAGCGGCGCCTCGGCCTCGATGGTCGTGAGCCCGCCGCCGGCCGCTTCCATGCCCATCATGCGGCCTCGGCGGCCGGAAAAGTCGCTGCTCACATCGCCGACGTTGTCATTGGGCACGGTCACTTCGAGCTTAACAATCGGTTCGAGCAACGCCGGATGAGCGTTGAGGAATACATCGCGAAACGCCATCGATCCCGCTTTCTTAAACGCCGTTTCGTTACTATCAACAGGATGGTGTTTGCCGTAATGTACTTCGACACACACATTCTGAACGGGATAGCCAGCTACGACACCGCGGCTGATTCGCTCGAGAAACCCTTTTTCGACCGCCGGCATGAAGTTACCCGGAATCGTGGCGCCGACCACCGAGTCGACCCACAGGAAATTGCTGTCGGCGTGGTAATGCGTGCTCTTGAGCTGCGGGAAACGGTCCTTCGTGGCGAACTCTTCGGGGTCGGCGCCTTCGGGGAACGGATACATGCGGATATGCACTTCGCCGAATTGCCCCGCGCCACCAGACTGCTTTTTGTGCCGGTAGCTGCCTTCGGCGTTGGCCTGAATGGTTTCGCGATACGGAATCTTGGGTTCGCGCGTGCTGACTTCCACTTTGTCACGGCGAATCAGTCGCTGCTGGATGAGTGTCAGGTGCAACTCGCTCATGCCATGCAGGACCATTTCCTTCGTTTCTTCGTCGTGATCGAGCGAGATGGTCGAATCTTCTTCGACGATCTTATGCAGCGCTGTCGAAAGCTTGGCTTCCGTGCCGCGCGTTTTCGGCGCGATCGCGAGCCCAACCATCGGCCGCGGAAACTCCATGGGCGACATTTCCATATCGCCGAGGCTGCATCCCGTCTTCAATTCCTCGACCTTCGCAACCGCCACGATTTCGCCCGGCCCGGCTTCGTCGACCGGTTTGGTTTCGCCGCCCTGAACGGCGAGCAATTGGGCAATTTTCACGCCTTTGCGGCTGCCCGTCGCCGGCACGGTTGTTTCTTTCTTGAGCGTGCCCGAATAGACGCGAATGTAGGACAATCGTTGTACGAACGGGTCGATGCGCGTTTTGAACACTTGCGCGACCAGAGGGCCATCTGGCTTGGCTTCGATTGCGACCGTTTCGCCGTCGCGCGTCGCCGTGCGTTTCACGGCGGTAGGCGGCAGCGCGCATTGGGCGAGCACGTCGAGCAACTCCTTCACGCCGACGCCCGATTTGCTCGAAGCGCAAACAATCGGAATCAGCGATCCCTCGGCGATGGCGCGGACCATGAGCCGTTGCATTTCCTCGTCGGTCGGCATTTGGCCTTCAAAGTAGCGCTCCGTCACTTCCTCGTCGACTTCGATAATCGACTCGACGAGCGATTCGTTGATCGAAGCCGGGGCGATCACCGCACCGGAGGCGTCGCCATCGAGTTTGAGTGTACTGGCGACCCCTTTGAAATCGGCGCCCAGGCCGAGCGGAACATTCAGTAGCACGCAACCGATGCCGAAGACCTCGCGGATCGATTCAACGAGCGCTGGGAAGTCGATATTGTCGGCATCGAGCTTGTTAATCAGAATGATGCGGCCAACTCCGGCTTTTTCGGCCTCCTGGAACATGCGCCGTGTATTCACCTTGATGCCGGCATGGGCGTCGATGCAGAGGAGCGCCGTATCGGTTGCGCGTAGGGCCGAGATGGCTTGACCGATCAAATCGGGATAGCCGGGTGCGTCGAGGACATGAAACTGTTTGCCCGCATGCTGGAAGTGCGTGACCGCCGCTTCGATACTGTATTTGTGTTCCTTTTCTTCTTCGTCGAAATCGCAGATGCTCGTGCCGTCGTCGACGCTGTGATTGCCATTTGCCTCGCCGGTTGTGATCAGGAAGTTGTCGGCCAGTGTCGTCTTTCCCGACGACCCGTGCCCGACGAGAGCAATGTTGCGGATGTCTTCGACTTTCGTTGCCATGCTTGGCTCCTATCTGAGATCTATTCGACCGCGCTGCCCTTTGCGGCGGCGAGCGCGTCTGCCAAGGTTAGATTGCCTTCGTATAACGCGCGGCCGACAATCGCACCGGCCACGTCGAGTTGTGTCAGTTTGGCGATATCGGCGACTGTCGTCACTCCGCCCGAGGCGACGATCGGAATTTCCGTCGCCTGCCTCATCTTGCGAGTTTCTTCCAGATTGGGTCCGTTCAGCATGCCATCGCGGGCAATGTCCGTGTATACGATCGCCGCAATCGGTTCGCCGGCGAATTGTTGCGCCAGTTCAGCAGCCGGCGTTTCGCTATTGTCGAGCCAGCCTTCCGTGGCGACCTGGCCGCCGCGCGCGTCGATGCCAAGCACGAGCCGGTCGGGAAAACGACGCACGATTTCGCGAAAGCGGTCGGGCGCCTTGAGTGCCGCCGTGCCCATGACCAAACGCGACACGCCTAGCTCCAGCAACTGTTCCACAGTGGCTTCGTCGCGGATGCCGCCGCCGAGCTCGCAAGGAACGTCGATCGCGGCCAGAATGTCGCGGACTGCGTCCAGGTTGCGGGGCCGCCCTTCTTTGGCGCCATCGAGGTCGACCAGATGGAGGCACTCGGCCCCCTGCTCGACCCATTGCCGGGCCATCGCGGCCGGGTCTTCGCCAAAGATCATTTCGCGCTGATAGTCGCCCTGCACCAGGCGAACGCACTTGCCATCCCGCAGATCAATTGCCGGCCAGATTTGCATCCATTTCCTCGAATCGCGACGGCGGTCCGATCCCGAACTCGGAAAAACGCCCAGAACTCGGGCACGACGAGATCGCCTCTCGGTCCATTCAACCGAAAATATCGCATAGCGCGCGGGCCGATTCAAGGGGCCGGTGTTTTGCGAGTTGTTGCCTGCAGGGCATCGAGCATACGAATCGGCATCGCGATGCCAGGGCGAAGCACCCACGCTACCCCAATTCGCCAAAATTCCTCAGGATTCGCAGTCCGCAAGCTTGGCTTTTTTCGGGATGGAATTGGGTGGCGAAGAGATTGTCGCGCCAAATGGCCGCGCAAAACGGCGCGGGATAAGCCGCTTCGGCCGCCACAACCGCCGGATCGTCGGGTACAACATAATAGGAGTGGACGAAATACACATGCGTTCCTTCGGCCAGTCCGCCGAAGATTGGCGCGGGGCGTTTCAGCGCCAATTCGTTCCAGCCCATGTGCGGCACTTTATACTCGCGTGGCACGTTGAAACGGACGACCTTGCCGGGCACGATTCCAAGCCCTTCGTGTTCGCCGTCTTCGTAGCTGTGGTCCATCAGCAATTGCAGACCGAGGCAAATGCCAAGGAACGGTTTGCCGGCGGCGATATGTTCGCGGATTGGTTCCACTAAATCGCGCCGACGCAGTTCGGCAATAGCGTCGGCGAACGCTCCTACGCCGGGCAGCACCAGCTTTTCGGCTTGAGCAATCTCGCCGGGGGCACTGGCGATGGTCGCCTGGTGGCCAACGCGTTCAAAACCCTTTTGAACACTGCGCAAATTGCCCATCTGGTAGTCGACAATCGTGATCATGGTGTGTGGCAGTGGGGAAGGGGATACGCCGTAGGAACCTCACTCGACAGACGTGCCGGTGCGACTGGGGGTTCACCCCATCTTAGCCGATAGGCCTACTTAGCGCCAGAGGGGCAGGAGACGACTTGCTGAGGAAAACCGCACGATTATCGAGTTTTCTCGGTCTCACCGAGCAAGGTCGTCGCAAATCGGGCGAAACTTCAATAGGTGTCTTCGGGTAACTATCCTAGAAAGAGCGAGCATTTTCGTTTCGCGCTACGATCATTCCCTCACATTCATGTATTCATGCTGGCCATGCGACGAATCCTACTTCCGCCGATGATCCTGGCCGCGCTGGCATGTCGTGTTGCGAATTCGGCGCCGCCGGCGGGTCCCGATCCCTTTGCACCGGAGAACCCTTTGCCGCCAATTGTGGCGTCGCTGCTCGATGCGAATCAGGACGGGGCCGTGAGCGCCGACGAGGCAACGCGCGCAACGAAAGAGTGGCCTGATCTGGCGAAAGAAAAATCGCCGACCGCCCAAATGCTGCTGTTAGCCCTCGATGCCAACGGCAACCGGCGTTTGAGCGACGAAGAAGTCGCCGCCGGCATCGCCCGCGGTCGGCAGCAAGCGCGCGGTGTGTCGCAAGAAGTCAAAGCGATCTTCGACTCGCTCGACATGAACGGCGACGAGCGAATTTCGGTCTTGGAATTTCGAGGGCTCGTGGTTCGCTTGGGGCCGTTGGGGCTCTTCATTGGGACCAAGCTTGCCCAATTCTTTAACGCCATGGATGTCGACGCCGACGGGATGATCTCGCCGGCCGAGTCGCAGCGCGGCGCGGATT
>JAGQOS010000202.1 GCA_020427265.1 Planctomycetales bacterium | reverse complement strand
ACCAGGAACGAAACACCGTCGCCCGATTAAGCCCTAGGTGAACAACATGAGCCTCGGAACAACTCAGACGGAATCCAAAGTCGACAGCGCCTCTTCTGAGGCGTTGGAGCAAAGCGGCGAGGCCGCCGCAGCACCAAAGCGAACCACGTCTAATCCCGCCGAGCGACTGGCGATTTACGGTGGCCCGCGTGCCGCCACGCTTAAGTATCGCGAACGTTGGCGCAAGACCACGTTTCGAGATTTGGTGCGAATCGGCAAACGGATTTATCGAGATATCGTTACACAGCCGGGCAGCGGAGGTGTAATCAGTGAGTTCGAACGCAAGTTCTGTCGTTTGACCGGCTCCAAGTACGGCCTGGCGATGAACAGCGGAACGGCGACGTTACACAGCGCCTACTTCGCTGTCGGAGTCGGACCGGGTGACGAGGTGATTGTCCCGTCGTACACCTGGTTTGCCTCGGCATCGCCGATTCTACAGTTGGGCGCCAAGCCGGTATTTTGCGAAGTCGATCCCACGACACTTACCGCAGATCCAGACGACGTGCAGCGCCGCATTACGCCGCGCACCCGTGCAATTTGCGTCGTCCATCTCTGGGGGAACCCGGCTCGAATTGACCGTTTCGCAGAAATCGCCAAACAACACAATGTCGCGCTGATCGAGGATGCTTCGCACGCACACGGTGCATCGTATGACAACCGCCCCGTCGGCTCATGGGGAGACATCGGATGTTTCAGCCTGCAAGGAATCAAAGCGGTTAGCGGTGGCGAAGCCGGTATCGCTGTGACCGACAATCCGGTACTCTTCGATCGCATGCTGGCCTTGGGCCATTTCGGAAGGATTGGCGACGACAATGTCTCCGATGCGGTCGACGTTGGCAAGTTCAGCCTCGGATTGAAGTATCGCCCCCACTTGTACGCGATCTTATTGGCATTAGGCAGTCTCTCACGACTCGACGAGTTGAATCGCCTACGCCGCAAGAATTACCAGATCATTGAAGACGTGTTGCAAGGATGCCCCGGCATCCAATTGATGCGGACCTATCCCTTGGCGCAACGCGGAGGTTTCCTGTCGTTCCTACTTCGCTTCGACCCGCAGTACGTGGGGGGGTGGAATCAGGGGGCGATCGTCGCAGCGGCGATGGCCGAAGGCGTGGAACTGCGGCCGGACCGACTCTCCCTGCTTCACCAACATAAGCTATTCTGTCACCCGCAGATCGCCGGTTGCGGCGGCGCGGTCGGCGCGTTAGCAAAGCAGCTTCATGATGCGGATCCGACAGCCGATGCGTCGCTACCGGTCACCGAACAGGTATTCCCGCAGTTGGTCATGCTGCCCGCCTTCACGAAGGTCTCGGAGGAGTTTGTTCGTCAACAGGCAGTCGCTTTGAGAAAAGTCGCCGAGGCAGCCGCTCAGATCGCAGATCTGCGCACGGGATCCTAGTGCAAGCTACGCAGACGGCTTTGTTACATGAAAAACGCGTTCTTCAGGAATCAGACCGAACCGGTTTGCCGGACCTCCAAAGCCGCTGTCGGCAGCCGTCCAATCGAACACATCCACGGCGAAACCGGCCTTGCGCAGGCGGTCGGGGTAATCCTGTCCATAGATTCTCACATGATCCAATTGGCCAAATTCTCGCTCGCGCTGTTCGGGTGTTGTCGCCTGGGGGTTCTCGTAGGTCTTTTCCAAAACCAAGGAAATAGGCACTTGCAGGATCGCCCAGCCTTGCGGGGCGAGGACCCGCGAAATCTCCCGCATCGCTTGGCGGTCGTCGGGAACGTGTTCTAGCACATGGCTGCAAAGAATCGCATCGAACGAATTATCGGGATATTGAATGTCGGTGATGTCCATTGCAACCATCACGTTTGCGCCGCTCAAGTCTGCCGACAAGTATTCGATGTTTGCATGCCTGCGGATCGCTTGCCGCAAATTGTGTTCGGGCGCCACATGCAGCAGCCGCATCGGCTTATGGAAGAGATCCGTCCTCTGCGTGAGGTACAGGTACAACAACCTCTCGCGATCGGTCGCGTTGCAAACCGGGCAATGAACACAGCGGCGCCTCCCGCCGCCGACAATTTGTTTCTCTTCAAGCACGGGATGAT
Source organism: Planctomycetales bacterium (assembly GCA_020427265.1). Lineage (GTDB taxonomy): Bacteria > Planctomycetota > Planctomycetia > Pirellulales > JAGQOS01 > JAGQOS01. The sequence goes on along the minus strand of JAGQOS010000202.1, from coordinate 6,099 downwards.
TCAGTCCGCCGGGCAAGAAATTCCTCAGTCGCGATTGGCAGATGGGGCATTGGCGCCGTATGCCGAAACACTTTGCCTTCTTCATCGCCAGTGCGAGCCGACGTTGAATCGTCGCGGGCCGCAGCGCTCGCCGCATCCGCTGTGGGACAATTGCCTTGGCGAACGACCTCGCACGCTCAACGATCATACAAATCCTCTCACAACGGACGAAACGCTACCGATCTTTGCAGGATAGTCGCTGCTCGGTTGCTCTGCAACTCGCGGCTGGAAAGCTTCGACTCCGACGCACCGCGGCGCGGAGATCCTGAGAGAACTCGATGAAGATTCTTTACGCCTGCCAGCGAATTAACTCCGACGACGGTTCGGCGATACACGGTCGCGAGTTCGCGCGCGGCGCCGCCCAATTGGGTCACGAAATCCGCACCTTCCCCGATATCAAACCTCGCGCGAATGGGGCGGCTAAGCATCGCAGCTTAAATCCAGCCAAGAGGCCAGGGCGGCGGCAGCAACTCAAGTCGGCATGGCGACGAACCAAACGGGCCCTGCGACGCACAAATCCCTATGTGAGCGAACTCGTCTCGTGGGGAGAAGGAGTTAGCGGAAGCTTCCGGCAACGTCGGCTACTGCGAGAGATCGTTGCGGAATTTCGTCCCGACGTCGTCGTTCTGCGACCGGCCCCTTTTTACGATGGCGTTCAGTGGATATGCAAAGAGTTCGGCTTGCCGTGCGTCCTGGAACTCAACTGCCTCGTCGCAGCCGAGAAGACGATCTTCAATCGACAATCCGCGGCTTCGTTCCTCACGCGTTGGTGGGAGCAACGAACGATTCGCCGCGCCGACGCAGCCTTTGGCGTCACGAAGCAGGTCAAGCAGGCGATCGACCAATATCTCGACGCCTCTCGCTCGCGCACGATCGCCAACGGCGTCGATACCGATACGTTCAATCCCGAACGCATCGACAGCACCGGCCTGCGCCGCGATCTGGGCTTGGAGGGTAAGACGGTATTGGGCGTTATTGGTTCGTATAAACCCTGGCATGGGCTCGAGACGACCATTGAGTTGATTGAGAAGCTGACGCAACACGATTCCAAGTATCACCTGCTCATAATCGGTCAGGGGCCGATGTACGAACCGATCGGGCGTGCGATTCGCGAAAGGAATCTCGACAGCTACGTGACACGCCTTGGCCAGATTACTCATGACCAGGTGCCACAGCACCTAGGGCTCTTCGACTTTGCCGTAATGACCTACGCGGATACGCCCGGCTTCTACATGTCGCCATTGAAGATGTACGAGTATTTGGCGATGGGCATTCCGGTCGTGACGTCGGACGTAGGAGATCTGCGCGAGACAATCGAGGATGGCGTTACCGGTTTGCTTGTCCACCCGCCGACCGCCGAGAACTTTGCCACGGCGATCCTCGAAATCGAGAAGTCGCCCGAGCGTTTGGCGAGCATCCGGGCGAACGCGCGCAAGTTGGCTGTCGAGAAACTCAGTTGGCGTCAGAATGCCGCTGCTGTCCTGGAACTCTGCCGTCAGGCAATCGACTTGCGGCGAGGCGCCATACACAACTAATGACGGCCACAGGTAAAGGAAACATCCCGCTGATCTACATCGTTGGCAATGGCCATAGCGGCAGCACGTTGCTCGACTTGGTCATCGGTTCACACTCTCAGATTGAGAGTGTGGGCGAATTGGTCAGCATCGCACCCCATGCAATGGGCGCTGCCTCGGACGAACGATGTACCTGCGGAGCGTCGTATGCAAATTGCGAATTCTGGTCGCCCGTGATCAAACTTGCTATGGCGAATTTGGCCGACAAGTCACTCGATTTGCGGGTTACAGATCAGCAACTATTTGCAGAACGCAACGTCGCATTGCTTCAGGCAATTCTACAGCATTCCGGCGCCCGCTATGTTTGCGACAGCTCTAAAATCGCCAAACGTCTCTGGACCCTGCAAGAATGTGACACGATCGATACATTCATTATTCACTTAGTGCGCGACGGGCGGGCGGTTGGCAATAGCTACCAGCGAGCCGCCGTTCGGCAGGAAAAAAAAGGCGAACTTGATTTCGACTTTCGCTACGTGCTCAGGCGTTGGCGTCGAACGAATCTCAAAATCTGGCACAAGTTCCATGAGAACGACCGCTACTTCTTAATTCGCTACGAAGACTTTTGCGCTGACCCCCGTGATGTGTTGCTTCGATTGCTTCCGAAGCTTGGTCTCAAGTACGAAGAGGAGATGCTGCAGTTTCGCGACACGACGCATCACAACATCTCGGGAAACCGGATGCGTCTGCTCCCGGGCCAAGAGATTCGGCGCGATCTGAAATATGTCTCGCAATTGAGCACGTGGGACTGGTGGCGGGCCACAGCCATCGCTCGTAAAGCTCTGAGCCATTTCGGTTACCCTATGTTGCGTCGACATGTGCAGTCGATGGCGCAGCCGGAATGCGGTGTTCCGGCAACGGTCCCGGCGGGGGTGACGGAACGATGAACGGCCGTCCGCAACTCAATTTTGTACTTTGCCCCAGCTTCCACGGCGCCACTCTGTTGAGTTTGCTGTTGAACAACCATTCCGAGATCACCTCGCTCGGCGATGCAATTCCTTCGCGCAAATACGATCAGACGTGCGCTTGCCAGGCCAAGGTCAGCGAGTGCCCTTTTTGGACCGAGTTGGGCAAACGCCTCGACGTCGAACGTTTTTCGGAATGCGGGAATTTCTTGCCCGGCCTTCCACTCTATAGCACGCGCGACGGTCGCGGACGACACGCGACACGGTGGTATCGCAAAGCGCACAAGCGATTCGGCCCCGGTATCTGGCGTTTTGCGCCGCGAGCGGCGCGCCGGTTCGCCGGACTGTACCAAGACTTCTACCAGCAAGCTTGCGACCTTCAGTCCGCGACCATCTTTGTAGACGGTAGCAAGAGCATCGAGCGTGCTGTGATCTTTCGTAATCTATATGGGCCGCGCGCCAAGATGCGTATCATCCACCTTTACCGCGATCCGCGTGGCTATTTCAATTCGTGCAAGAAGCATCGCGATCAGTCGGCCGAGTCATGTGCGCGGGAATGGACGGAGTATCACCGACTCGTCAAGCAGGAATTCGAGGGTCGCCGGGGCATCGATTATCTGCGGATATGCTACGAGGATGTCTGCCACCAGCCTTCGGCTGCGATGGCGCAGCTTTTTGCATTCTTGGATGTGGCAAACGAGGATGTGGTGCGCCCGCCAGAACCTCATAAAAACCATCTGATGGGCAACAAGATGCTGGCGACGTTTGACGGCGTCGTGCAAGTCGATTGGTCCTGGCGTGAGAGGATTTCAATCGCGGAGCAACAGCGCGTACTGCAGATTGCCGGCAGCGACGCAACCGAGCGAGGCTACCACTAGGAGGCTCTTACCAGGAATGTCTCAGAACACGATTACTTTTTCGTTTGGCAAGAACTGGAAGTCGTTCTTGGATCACATGCCCGAGGATGCGATCGCCGAAGCGCGGGATGCGATCGCCGATTGGCTCGATGCCGATTCGATCGCCGGCATCGACGTGCTCGACATCGGCTGTGGTTCGGGGCTTCACTCTCTTTGCTTTCACTTGTTAGGCGCAAAGACGTTGCACTCGTTCGACTACGATGAGCACAGCGTGCAAGCTACGGAGCGACTGTGGGAAAAAGCCGACAAGCCCAACAATTGGCGCGTCGAGCATGGTTCGGTTCTCGATAAGGGGCATCTGGCCAAGATCGACCCGGCCGACCTCGTCTACTCCTGGGGTGTGTTGCATCATACCGGTTCCATGTGGGAGGCCATCGGCAACGCCGCCGACAAGGTGCGGCCGGGCGGACGGCTTTTCATCGCGCTGTATGTGAAGGGCCCCAATTACGCGGAGCATCTCGCGTTGAAGCAGGAGTACAACTCCGGTTCCTGGATGAAGAAGAAATGGATGATCCGCAAATTCATTCTGAGAAGAATGCTCAAGCGGTGGCGGAAGGGCAAAAATCCCTTCACATGGAACGAACCTCGCAGACGCGGCATGAACGTTTATCACGACCTGATCGACTGGTACGGCGGCCTGCCCTATGAAGTTGCTTCTCCGTCGGAGGTCGACGATTTCCTGATTCCTCGCGGTTTCCAGTTGCAACGAATTCGGGAAGTGCCCGAAGGCGGCTGCAACGAGTATCTCTACCAGTTAGCTTCCCACAGCTAAACCAATCTTTACAACAGTTCAATCTTGCGAATCGCGTTTGTAACACCTGAATACGTAACCGAGATGCCGACGGCAGGCGGGTTGGCAAGTTACGTCCATAGGATGTCGCGAGTTCTTACCGAAAACGGCCACGAAGTCGAAGTCCTGACGCGCGCATTCAACGAAGCAACCGTCGTCGATCTCAATGGCATTCGGGTCGAAAGCGTGCGACCGCGGCGGAATTGGGTGCTGAGTTTTCATCATCGCATCAAACACTGGCATTCCGCGCTCAAGTTTCCCATGACGCGCCTGAGTGTCGCCATCGCCAGGGCCCTGGCCGATGCGTTCCTGCGACGTCATCAGGAAAATCCCTTCGATATCGTACAGAGTTCCAATTGTTCGCTGTCCGGATTGTTCCTGCCGAGCAACAGAGATCTTGTTCACCTGGTGCGGGTCTCCGGCGACTATCGACTCTGGATCGACAAGGACCCGTCGCTCAAAAACACGTCGGATTTGGACATTCGTTTGCATAGCCGTTTGGAACGCCGCACGATCCGTCACGCAACGGCAGCCTACGCACCGAGCGAATTGATTAGCAAATTCTGGGAACGACGCTACGGCCACCGCCTCGATGTGGTTCGGCCGCCTGTCTTGATCGAGACCCAGCCCGCCGAGACGCTTCCCGGCGCCATTCCTGATCGCTATCTATTGCATTTTGGCGCTTTGTCACATCTGAAAGGCACCGCATTGCTAGCCGAAGCGCTTTCGATCGCTTGGCGTAGCGAACCGGATCTGAAAATGGTCTGGGCTGGTCGTGAGAAGACGCAGCATTTTGTTGAACAACAAAGAGCTAAATGGGGACGCCAAGCAGACAAGGTCGTTTACCTCGGGCCGGTCTCGCGCGATGTTCTCTATGCCGTGTTAAAGCAGGCCGTTGCGTCCGTGCTTCCGTCGCGTGTCGACAATCTGCCGAATACGGTGATTGAAAGTTTGATGTTGGGAGTGCCCGTAATCGGTTCGGCGGGAGCGAGCATCGACGAGTTGGTGGAGCACGGTGTTTGCGGAGAGCTTGTGCCGATCGACGATGTCCCGGCTTTGGCCGATTCGATGGTGCGCGCCTGGCGAGGGCAGGGCGCATGGACTAAGGAAGGATTTCGCGCTCCGGCAATTCTTGACGAAATGGCGCCGCAGCGGGCAGCCGAAAACTTTCTCCAACTGGCCATGACGCGAGTCTAACGCTTCTATGTGTGGCATCACCGGGATCATGCGATTTGGAGGAAAAACGCCGTCGCGCAGCGAGATCGAGCGGATGACGGCCAGCCTCGCCCATCGAGGGCCCGACGACGAGGGACACGTCGTGCGCGAAAACGTCGCCTTGGGGCATCGGCGCCTGTCGATCATCGATCTGGCCAGCGGCCAGCAGCCGATGACAAACGAAGACGAGTCAGTTTGGGTGACGTACAACGGGGAAATCTACAACTTCCAGGAGTTGGCGGCCGAATTGCGCGGTTGCGGACACACGTTCCGAACGAACAGCGATACGGAAGTGCTGGTCCATGGCTATGAGCAATGGGGCGAGTCGCTGGTTCGGCGACTGCGCGGAATGTTCGCTTTCGCCATCGCCGACTTCGGCAAGCGCGCCCGCGACAACAAGATCAAGCTCGAGGAGCTGACGGGCGGCACGTTCTCCATCACCAACGGGGGCGTGTACGGCTCGCTGCTGTCGACGCCCATCGTCAACCCGCCGCAGAGCGGCATCCTGGGCATGCACGGCATCCAGGATCGCCCCATCGCGGTGGACGGCCAGGTGGTCATCCGCCCGATGATGTACATCGCGATGACCTACGACCACCGCATCGTCGATGGCCGCGAGGCGGTGACGTTCCTCAAGCGCGTCAAGGAGCTCGTCGAGGATC
>JAGQOS010000201.1 GCA_020427265.1 Planctomycetales bacterium | reverse complement strand
CCTGAGTCCGACGAGGTCACGAAGAACACGATCACCAGCACAATGGCGACGTCGATCGCATGGATGAATTCCACGTCGTCAAGCGAAAGGCCTCGACGAGGTATTTCTCGTGAAACGGCAAGCCGACAATGCATTGAGATTCTCTTGTCCGGCCACTGCCAGCGACATGCCACTTCGCCCGGGCCGGCCACAAATCTGCCGTCCTCGACTAACGATAATCCACTCTTGCCGGCAGGCAAGACTTCTTCCTCGATCCATTGGCAGATGAGCGTTTGATGATGGGGGGCGTGAGCCGCAATCTCGCGAAGTTGGTCGGCGTCGAGATGCAGGACAAAGTCGCTGCGATTCCCAGACCGCAGCGAGCCGATCAGTGCTTCGCGGTTCAGTAATCGGGAGCGTTCTTGCGAGGCGTTCCAATCTCGCACCAGGGCGTCAATTCTCGGCGGCAAGGAATGCTCGGTAAGGATGGGGTTATGAAGGCATTTTGCCACCGCGTCGACATCGGCACGTTCCATCGCTGCTTCCAGCAGTGCGATCGCCTCAGCCCGCTTCTCGGCGCTCTGCCATTCGTCGCGCCATGATCGAGCATCGTTACAGTCGGCCAGTAGCGATGCATCCCACGCTTCTCGCAACTGCTGATCGCGTTCATGCCTGGCGACGTCTCGTGGCAATTCTCGTAATCGCTGCACCAAGGCGCAGCGGCGTTTTGCCTGCGCGACGCGCTCGCGCATCGGTTCAGCGACGAGACCTTGCCCTTTTAATGATCCTAATTCCCGCCATGCTTTAACAATGGCGGCATCCGAAACATTGTTCTGCACGGCATCGTACAATTGACGAAATACACGAAGCCGGCGCTGCGCTCGCTCCACTCGTTTTGCCAGATTCGGATGATATCCAAGTGGAAGGTCGTGCCCGGCCGCTTCGAAGGCCGTCTCACTCTCCACTGTGCACTGGCCCGTGAGCTCGCTCAGGCGCGTTAGCAGTTCGATCCGATGACGGGCCGCTTCGTAATGCTGTCGTAGCGAGGCAAATTGAGGTGAGTCGTCGAGCAAATCAGGTCGCCATGCTGCGGCTAACTTGCGGTCGTGCTGCGTCGTCGGTGTTTCGGGCGCCTTTTCCAGTAGTGATCGCAACCGATCCGTATCGCGTTTTCTGGCCACTCGCTTCGCTACGTCGTCGCGCAGCGACTCGGCCAACGGGTGGCCACCGAGCGTTTGCAAATAGTTCCAGGCGTCGATGACGCCTTGGTCGTACGTCTTCTTGTCGGCAAGCAGGCGGCGTAGCGAATCATAGGCCAGCATGCGTTTGTATTCCCGCGCCAACTCTTTGGCGCTCGGCCGGCAGGAGAGCAATTCTTGATGTTCGCGCCAAGTGTCTCGAAAGAGATCCCAGCGGCCAAAGCGGATCTGTGCTTTCAGCGTCTCGAGAATTTCTCGCACTTCGGCAGCCTCTCGCGCCCGAGCCACGAGATCGGCTGCCTGCGGGTAGTCGTCCAATAATTGGGGAATATATCGACGTTGAACTTCCGCTTCGTCGCCCCGTACATAGGCCTCTTCCAAGGCTTGTCGCGCAGCGACGCGGCGATGGGCTTCTTCCACCTGAGGTTTGAGATGTTCGCCGATCGGCTCGTCATCGCTCATGCGCTGGACTAACTGCACCGCCTTGTCCCAATCTTGCGCCGCAAGCAACTCTTCCACCGAATGACACCAGAGCAGCACTTCGTCGATCGGCGGTATCGAGTGCAGATCGTAGCGGTAAAGCTGGAATAGATAGTGCGATAGATCGCGCACCTCCTGGCTTGGCGAATTGCAAAGCTCGTGGTAGAGCGGCGAATGGGTAGGATTCTCGAAATCTTCGCGGCGGAAGAGAAGTTTGTCGTAGCCGGTGTTATCGACATACGAGATCCATAAATGGGGCGCAGCGGCGAGCGCTCGTAGCGCCACATAGATTACCAGTGCTGAAAAATTGTCGAGCCCAGGATACATGAGCGTCTGGGCGTTGCGCTGAGGGTGTTGGTACGGCTCCAAGCCGACTTCTAGATTGGGTTGATTCAGCAGGTTGGGAACACACAGGCAGTCGTAATCGACCAGCTTGAAATACCCTTCGCTGGAAACGAGAACGTTGCCGTGTTGCAGGTCGCCGTGCACCACGTTGGCTTCGGCCAACTCGCGAACTACTTCCAGCCATGCATCGGCGCCCAGGGCAAGCGCCTCTTGGTATCCTTCGCGCGAGCGGTCGCGCGCCCATTCAAACAGAGTTACACCCGGCACCCAATCCATAGTCAACAGAGGATAGAGCTGGCCGTCGGAGGCCGATCGGATTCCCTTTTCATCGTATTGAAAACCCACCAGACAAGGAACGTTTCGTCCTTCCAGATACTGGCTCGACTCCTGATATCGGCGTCGACGGTCATCGGAACGACGATTGAAGACGCGGACTGCGAATTCGCTGCCGTCGGGACGATACGCGCGGTACACCGTGGCAAAATTTCCTGACCGTGCCTTGGGCTGGCCGAACTGATCCATTTCAATCGCACATTGACGTATTGCCGTATCGCGGAATGCGACTTTCGGCGTCTGCAACATGCGGCTGTAATCGGAAATAAGAGGCCAGGACATAAATCGCCCGTGGTCTGAAAGTAAATACTCGAAGGCCTGCCCAGTACGAGCAGAATGCCCTTCACCGGAATATCTTTATCTTAGGCACATTCACAACGATCACATCGACGTGTTTTCGTCATCTATCAGCCAGCGAGCCCTACCAGCCAGTATCTTCAATCTACTCTCGATGAATCGTTTCTCCAATAGTTTGTCGCGGAACGCCTGGGGGCGAGCGGTCGAAAAAACGGCGGATCGTGCTGCGCCATCCTAAACCGCGCGAGTCAACTGGCATGAAGTCGTCGACAGGCGGCGATTCTTGTGCGACTTCAAGCGAAATGTGCTTCGGTGAATGAAGCCGACTGGGCCCCTCTTCATTCTGATTCGGCCAAACCAACAACACAACCAAGACCACTGTAAGCAGCACGGTTTCCGACGCACGAGGAGGACGCGTCAACGGAACGACGTCGTTCGCCCGCGCATCGGCAATTTGCTCTCCGGTATCGCGAAGCTGTAGCGTGGCCATGGGCGAAGACTGCTGACGCTCGATCAGATCCACCGACGTGCGAACGCGGTCTTTCAACTCGTAATACTGGTCGATCTTTTTAGCGGCTGTTTGGCGGGTTATCGGACGGAGCCAATGTCGGATTCCGTGGGCTACCGTTGGAATCAGGGCGACTAACATGGCTGACCATCGCCACGGTTCGTCGGCGACGTAGGAGAGCAGCAACGCACAGCCGATGCTAACCCAGAGCGCAGGAATCGCTGCACGGCAACTTGCGTCGAGAGCCGCTTGCATGCGGAGGCGTTTCGCGACGGCTGCGACCAGAGTTGTGATCGAATCGTTCATGTCCCTACCGCGTCAGCGTGTTTCGTCGCCGGACTGGCCTTACGCAATCGAGGAGCCCGCTTTGGCCAGCGCCGCATCCCCACATCGACGACGAGGAGAAACATCGCCGCTACGATGAACCATTTGCGCCAGGGAGTAGTTGTGCGCGTGGGCGTCCTTGGACGCGATAGTAGCTGGTCGATGGTCGGGTTGACCAGGCCACCTGTCGCGTGTGCAATGCGGTGTGGCCACAACTGGGTGTCCATGTGATCCGACGCTATGGATAAATTAGTAATCGTCGCCGGCTCGAATTGTCCGACGCGTCTGTCCTGCGGCGGACTTTCAACGACAAAGCCATCGAGTTGTATTCGTTGGTCACGGCGATCCAGCGTCGTTGCGTATCGGCCGGGAGCGATCTGCGCTAGGTCAAGTGCTTCCAATGCGGACGATCTGCCAGTGTTCGCATTGACCGACACCCGGCCTCGATTCAGATACGAGCGATCGACTTGCAAGGCGTCGAGAATTACTCGTGTTTTATAGGCGCTATCGGCAACACGCCATGACAAGTCCGAGGGCGAATGACGGCGCATGGCAAGTCGCGCGACACGGCGCCAGAAAGCTGAGAAACCTTGTGACTTCGTCCACGGCGCCGACCATCGTTCACCGGCATCGGAGGTAAACGCAACCGTTGCGCCCTGCCCGAAACGCCACCAGGCAAGCAATGGGTCTCCATCGGGTCCGACAAGAAGTACATTTGCGTTCGGTTTGGGGCTTGTGCTTTCGCACCCCTGAAGCGGTGGCAACGATTCCAAATCAAGCCCCGGCAGCGATTGAAGGACAAAAGGCCGGAAGCTGATCGTGTCTGCCGCCGCGGCGGCAGACTGGGTTTCTCGCACGAGAATTTCCGGCAGATCTTCTGATCGATTGGCGTGAAAGTGTTGTCCGTTTGCCGCGCGGGCAATTTCTTGCATTACCCGTCGATCGGCGCCTTCGCCAACTGTAACCGTTGTGAGGGTGATCCCGTGTTGTCGAATGCGTTGGGAAATGGCTCCGAAATCGGCCGGCGCCGGCACACCGTCGGTTACCAGAGTGATGTGGCGCATGTCGGCGTCGGCAGCCGCCAGTTCAAGGTATGCTCGCGCGAACGCGGGATAGAGATTCGTCTTGCCTCGCGCTTGCAGGGAGTCAAGCTTCGCCAGCAGTGCCCCCTTGTCCGTCGCTTGGGCCAGTCGTGCGATCCATTGCGATTCGGTGCCAAAAGCGAGAACACCAATTTGGTCACTCTCGTCGAGAATCTCCACAGTCTGGCGAGCAGCTTGTTTTGCGAGCTGCATGCGGTTTTCCTCGTTCATCGATGTCGATTTGTCAATCAGCAGCAGAGTGGCGAAACGCCGTCGTCGTGTCGGACGCGTTTCCAGCGCAGCAATTGGCAGGATCCGTTCAAGCTGCGATCCGTAATAACGATCACGCTGAAATAGTCGACCGCCAATCGCAATGAGACCAACGCCCTGGCTCGATATGCCGCTGCTCAACGTGTCAAGCTGTTGTGCAGACATATCAGTAGCCGCCACATTTCCGAGTATGACCAAATCGTACTGACGCCATCGGTCGAGAAGTGCTGGGGAATCGGAAGCCGTCGTAAATTCTATCTCGAACTCGTCGTCGGCGAGCGCCCGGCAAAGCGATTGGCAGTCGTCTCTTTCAGCAGCGACGATGAGAATGCGTGGCCGTCTGAAATCTCGCAAAGTCTGATAGGCATTTGCCTGCGCGGGTGCACGATCGGCAATAACCGAAACCGGCACACCTAGACGAACGATTTTCTGAAAGGTCTCCTCGTTGAAATCGCCAATGGCTGGCAGGAGTACGACTTCGGTGACCTGTTGGCTGTCTAGCTGGCCGTTCGCAAGCATCGCGCCCAGATGTGCGGCTCCGTTTTCATAGGGTAGATCGATCGGCGCAAAGTCCGCATTCGTGCGCTGTCGAATGTCCGTAAGAAAGTTGTACGCCAAGGCTCTTCTGTCTGTGGAATGTTCAATGCTTCCGGAGTGGATTACCGCCAGGCGACTGACGGTCGACATCGTGACTCGCGCAGGCCCCAGGGCGGATGCGATAAGCAACAAGATTACGATGGTTCGGATTGCGGCTCCGCCGTAACATCGGACCCAATCGAGCGATGCCCTGCTGCGAACGGCAATCGCGAAGATGGCGAAAAGAATCACCATGGCCAAGGGCGCGAAGGCCAACGACCGCTCGAATTGTAACTGCGACCCGATCATTCGTTCATTCGGTAATTCGTTGATGAAAACAATGCCACTCCACTAGAAGAGCGATGCCGAGAAACAGCAGCAACCAACTCACCGCTGGCGGGCCGTGCGGCTCCGCTCGCCCCGGCAACGCTGAAGAGCCAACCTGCTCGCCACTCTCAAGCTGCGATTCCTCGGATGGCAGAAGGTCGGTTGAGAACTGTGGCTCGAGAGTGGCGTCTGTCGAGGCTAGTGTTTCTACGATCGCCGCTGCCAGCAGCGGCAGTTCCGGCCGAAATGCCAAGTCGGAATTGGCCAGGATCGGTTGCACGACGACAACAGGGTTGCCGTCGTGTGTTGTTTCCCATACCAATGGTGTCCCGTCATTTGATTCGAGCCATGTAACGAAATCGCATTGCGGGTGAAGCTGAACGGCCTGCTCGATGACACACGATTCGAATTCAGCGTCTGGCAAGATACTGCGCCCACGCTCCGTTCGCGACACAGAGGGCGATGGTAACACGCCCGCGAATTCCCAGAGCGCCGACGCCTTACGCGGTTCAAAAAAACAACAGGGAATTGGGGGGAGGGAAGCGGGAGACGAATGAAAGTAAATCGCTATAGCAGGCTTGGCCATGTCTTTCGGAAGCGACGGGGCGCGTACGACAGAACAACCGGGAACGGCGCGAAAGACGCGATCCAATGGCTCGGGTGGATCACCAATCAGGTAGACAGTTGTTTTTGCACAGGGGCTCAAGCGAAGCGTTGCCACATTGTCGAGCGAGAGGTCATCGTTTGTCTGAATCTCAGCGGTGACTTGGACAGGTTGCGAGACGGTAACTTTCGCGAAGTGTTGGTGCGTGGAATGCGCGGCAACGGAAAATGGAATCTCTGTTACTTGTTCGTCAGGATGAAATCGCAAGCCCACTTTCGCAATGCCAGGCGAGTGATTGCGCACTTCGCAAAAGATTTCTTGTGTTGTAGGGTCGTCTAGTACCGGCCTCGCCGCCAACCGTACAAGCGAACAGTTCCGGCCTTCACCACCGACAACGCGCATTCGGACGATCGGGTCAGCGCTGAGCTTCGCTTGTCGCAGCGCCGACTTGTCGGTCAAAACCCAGATCTCGCAGTCGGCGCGATCCTCGAGCGAGGACTTGGCGACGCGGACCGCCTCTTCGAGGTCGGCCGATTCGCGCGTAGTCTGAAGTGACTCGAGCACATCGAGCAAGGCTTGCGAATTGTCGGTGAAAGGCATTAGCAGGCGAGGAAAGCGACCCGCCGAAAAAATGGCCATCTCGTCACTCGCCGCAAGACTTGCGACCAATCGCTGGGCATCGCTGCGCGCCTGCTCGAACCGATTGGGGCCCACATCGGTCGCCGCCATACTCGCCGAAACGTCCATGACGACAACTAAAGAGCGCTGGGCCGTTCCTGTGGGCATCCAGAATGGGAGAGCCAGCCCGACAGCCATTAGTGACAGCAAGGAGATTTGAATCGACAGACTCGCCCACCGCCGCCAACGCGACCAGAATCCCTTGCGTTGCAGCGTCTCTTGCCAGAGCCACAGTGTGGCAACCTGCTTTGTCTGCCTTCGACGCCAGGGCAGATAGAAGCAGACAATCGCTACTGCCGCGAGACACCAGATGAGCAGCACGAAGGTCATCGATTCAGCAGTCGCTCCACAATGGTCGTTGTCGATTCATGTGTCCAGGTGCGCAAGTAGCCGATATTCCGCTCGACGCAATACCGCACGGTCTGCTCAAGCCAGCTCCCGAATCGCCGGCAATAATCGGCCAGATCATCGGCGTCGATCTCCGAATCGACCGTAACCTTCGAGGTCGCGCCGGCCAAGCGAATGCGCCCAGTGAATGTGGGATTGGCGTCAGCCTGATCAACGAGATGGAAAATAAACAATTGGTGTCCGTGCTTTCGGAGGCGTTCGTAGCACTTGGCCAAGCCATTGGGATCGAGCAGGTCGCTGATCATGACGACCACGCCGGGAGAAACCATCGCGCTTGTCACGCTTTCACTCTGGGCAGCCAAGTCGGTGGCGCCTCCCCGCGGAGCGATGGATTCCAGCGAGCCAGCGGTATCGCTTGCCGCGGCGGATGTTGCGACGACGTGTACGGGATCGCCGCAGGATACAATGAGTTCCCTCAGCTCGATCGCCAGCCGCTTCGCGAACGCAAACTTATTCCCTTCTCCCATCGACATACTGTCGGATCCATCGACCAACAAATACGTGGGCAAGGGCAAGGCTGCCTCGTATCTTCGCGACACCAACTCATCATGGCGCGCACAACGATACCAGTCGACATAGCGAAAGTCGTCGCCCGGTTGATAATCGCGGACCCCGGTCATTTCCCCGCCGCCGGCCAGGGATCGCGCGCGCGTGATGCCGGGTAGCGCTTCTCGTATCGGCGAGAGCACGCCGGCGCCAGAACAATCAGCGTATGGACGAGTCTGGGGGGTCATGACAATTCCGCGTCGAGTATCGTTTGCAGTAAAATGTCGGGATCGATACCGTCCGCAGCCCCTTCG
>JAGQOS010000200.1 GCA_020427265.1 Planctomycetales bacterium | reverse complement strand
GGCAGGCGAAGATGTAATCCAGCCGGCGTTCCGGCCCCATGTCTTCGTCGGCGCGCAGCTTGGTGGGAAACGTGCCGTGAAAGGCCGAGCGCTCGCGCGCGACGAGGTCAACGAGTCCGCTCGCTTCGACCCGCTCGATGTGGCGATAGTCTAACTCGCCGTTACACAGGTTGACGCCTTGGGTCTGCGCGTCGAGCCGTTTGAAGAACGGCACGATCGTGGGGATGGCGTCGTACACCGACTTGTCACGCGGCGAGAAGGTGTTGAAGTCGCCGACCAGCAAGAATTTCGCTCCGGCAGGGAGCCCGGCGATGTCGTTAAGCAGCAGATCGACTTCGCGCAAGCGGAATTCCCAGTTGCTCGGGTGCAGGTGCACGACGTAGAAGTAGATTCCGTGCGATTGGCAGCGCATCAGCCCGTGATGATACCCGTCGAGCATGCGTTGCACGTCGGTGATTGGACTGTCCGACGTGAACCCCGTGGCAAAGCCACTCTCCTTGAGCAGCACGCAATACGGGTGATCCCAACTGCGAGCGTCCTCGGCCAATTGCTCGGCCGTATAGCCGTTCAATTCCTGCAGCGACACCACGCTCGGCGCTCGCTGTTTCATGAACGCCAGCCACTGTTTTTTGCGCTGAGGCTTCTTCGTAAAGCCGTACCACACGTTGGAAGAGAGCACGCGCAAACTCGACGGCAGCACCGCGCCCATCGCCAACCGCGGCGCGAGCGCCGCACCGGCAGCCATGGCGCTGGTGCGCAAAAAACGACGGCGGGACAGTTCAGGTGGCTGATTCATCATTTGACCTCGGCGTTCCTGGTGTAACGTCGGATGCGTCTTCTCACGAGCGCGCCAAAACACTTGGCGGCGGAACGGCGCAATCAGGCATGGCCATTATATCGGCAAAAGGCGCATGGGGGCCTAATTTGTCGCCGCCGCTGCTGTTCTTCTCGGCCTTCGGCCAACAAGGTTCTCCCGCGGCCCCACGCGCCGGCCTGACCGGGACGCATCAAGAGTCATCGATACCCCATCGCTAGTCGCGCCGCATCGTATTGACAGCCGCGCAGCGCCGAGACGACAATCGCCATTGCGGCCCCCAGGGGCCGTGAAGCTAACCTTGGTCCTCGTTTGGGAGCCTCATCAGCATGTCGGCGATCCGCAAGAAACAACTTTCCCGCCGCGCCGTGCTGCGCGGCGCCGGTGTTACGCTGGCATTGCCTTGGCTCGATGCGATGCTGCCGGCCTTGGCCACGCGGGCCCAAGCGGCCGAGGCCGAAGCGCCGCCCAAGCGGTTTGTCGCGATCAACTACGGTCTAGGGTTCCATGGCCCGCATCTGTTTCCTGCGGAAGAAGGCGCCGAGTATCAGGCCACGCCGTACTTGGAGTTGCTCCAGGAGCATCGCAAACAGTTCAGCGTGATTTCCGGGCTTTCGCACACCGAGCAAAACGGCGCGAACGGCCATACGTCGGAATTCACGATCCTTACGTCGATCAAGCATCCCGGCCTGCCGGGTTTCAAGAATAGCATTTCGTTCGATCAGTATCTGGCTGAGAAACTGCAACCCGATACCCGGTTTCCCTCGCTCGTATTGAACACGAACGGCCGTGGCGATTCGATTTCGTGGTCGGCTACCGGTGTGAACTTGCCGGCGGCCGGCACGCCGGAAGAACTGTTCCAAATGATGTTTGTCACCGGCACGCCCGACGAAGTGGCCCGGCAAACGGCCGAATTGCAGCGCGGCCGCAGTATTTTGGATACGGTCAACGAGCGGGCGAAATCGCTGCACAAGCAACTCGGCCAGCGCGACCAGGAAAAGTTCGATCAATATGTTACCAGCGTGCGCGAACTGGAACGCCGCTTGCAGTCGGCCGAGTCTTGGGCCAAGAAGCCGAAGCCCGAGATCGAGGCCGCCGCGCCAAAAAATGTGACCGATCGGCTCGACTTCGTCGCGCAAAGCCGCGTGATGCACGAAGTGCTCGCGCTCGCGCTACAATCGGATTCCACGCGCATCATCACACTCAAGGCCACAGCCATGAACGACGTGCCCAAGCTGCCGGGTGTCGATACCGGTTGGCACGATCTCTCGCATCACGGCCAGGACGAAACGAAGATCGACGAGTTGAAGCTAATCGAAAGCGCCGAGTTCCGCGAAATCGGCGGCCTGCTCTCGCTGCTCAGCGCCGCGCGCGAGGCGGGCGGCTGTGTGCTCGACTCGACCCATCTGCTCGTCACCAGCAATCTGGGCAACGCCAGCAGCCACAGTTGGCGGGATCTGCCGGTGATTCTCGCCGGCGGCGGTTTCCAGCATGGCCGACACATTGTGGCCGGCGGCGCGGGCAACGACAACGGCCGCTTCTGCAATCTATTTGTGCAGATCGCACAGCGCATGGGCCTGGGCATCGAGCAATTCGGTTCGAGTAACGCCACGAGCGTGAAGGGACTTGCCTAATGCGCCGGCAACAGCGTTCACAACCCGGCTTAATCCTGCTGTTGCTGTTGTGCGTCGCGCTGACGAACGCGACGCGCGCGGAACTTCCCGCGCCGTCGGCGTCATTCTTCACGCAACATTGCATCGATTGCCACGACCAGGCGACCCAAGAAGGCGGGCTCGATTTAACCGGCATCGGCCGCGATCTGACCGACCCGGCGGTGCTCGCCAAATGGGTGCGCGTGTACGATCGGATTCAAGCCGGTGAAATGCCGCCACCCGATGCGGACCAACCCACGCCGGAGCAGCGGACTGGATTCCTCGCGCCGTTGGCGGCCGAATTGACCGCCGCGCATGCGCGGGCTAAGGGCACGGTCCTGCGGCGGTTGAATCGTCACGAATACGAGCGCACGCTCAACGCGTTGCTAGGCACGCATGTGCAAGTGGCCGATCTTCTGCCTGAAGACGGCATGGCCCACGGGTTCGACAATATCGGCGCGGCGCTCGATCTCTCACCTGTGCAGATGCAGCGTTACCTGGAGGCGGCGGGCATCGCGCTCGACGCTTGCGTAAGCTTCGGTCCGCGCCCGGCAAGCGAATCGAATTCGTATACCTATGCCTCGGGACGGAACGAATCGAACCTCGGCAAATCGTGGATTCTGCGCGACGACGGCGCGGTGGTCATTTCGACCCAGTACAGCCCATCGATCAAGATCCACGAAATGCGAATTCGCGAAACGGCTCGCTATCGTTTCCGTTTGTATGCGGCAGCGCATCGCTCGGAAGAGCCGGTCGTTTATCGCGTGCACGCCGGCCGCGACTTTTTCGACTCGATGCCGCTGCTCGATGTCTGCGCTGCGCCGCCGGGCGAGTTTGCCCCCAACGAATTCGAAGTGCTCTTGCGCGAAAACGAAACGGTGCGCGTGTGGCCGGAACTGCCGGTGCATTGGCTCTCGGACGAAGACACCAAGAAGTACGAAGGCCCGGGGCTCGCGCTGCTGAAGCTCGAAGTGGAAGGGCCGTTGTACGACGAATGGCCGCTCCGCGGACATCGGCTGCGGTTCGGCGACCTGCCGGCCGAGGACACGGGACCGGAAAATCAACGCAGCAAACCGTGGTACAAGCCGCGTTATCAACTCGTGAGCGCCGATCCGGCGGCGGATCTCGCCCGGGTGTTGCAGCCTTTTTTAGAAGCTGCGTTTCGCCGTCCTGTCGACGCGGAATCGGCCGCGCCGTTTGTGGCGATCGGCCAGGACGAACTGGCCGCCGGTCAGCCGCTCGATCAGGCGTTGCGCACGGCGCAGTTGGCGGCGCTGTGTTCGGCCGACTTTCTCTACCTGATCGAACCCGACGGCGCGCTCGACGACTATGCCCTCGCCGCGCGGCTCAGCTACATGCTGTGGGGCACTCCGCCCGACGAAACGCTGCGCGCGATGGCGGCGAAAAACCAACTCCGCGATGCCCAGACACTGCACGCGCAGACCGAGCGATTGCTCAACGACCCGCGCGCGGGGCAATTTACCGAGAATTTTACCGGGCATTGGCTCAACTTGCGCGAGATCGACTTCACGACGCCCGACAAACAGCTTTACCCTGAATACGATGTGCTGCTGCGGCACGCCATGCTGCGCGAAACCGAGATGTTTTTCGACGAAATGCTCGCGAAAAATCTGTCGGTGCTCAATTTCATCGATTCCGATTGGACTTTCGCCAACGCACGCCTGGCCGAGCATTACGGCCTCGAAGACGTCGACGGTGTAGCGATGCGTCGCGTGGCGCTGCGGCCAGAGGACCATCGCGGCGGCGTGCTGGCGCACGCCAGCGTGCTGAAAGTTTCGGCTAACGGCACGACCACTTCGCCGGTCACCCGCGGGGCTTATGTGTTGAGCCGCATCCTGGGTGTCGAACCGCCGCCGCCGCCGGCCGGCGTGCCGGGTGTCGAGCCCGATATTCGCGGCGCAACGACCTTGCGCGAGCAGCTCGACAAGCATCGGAGCATTCAAAGCTGCAATATCTGCCACCGGGTGCTCGATCCGCCCGGCTTTGCCTTGGAGAATTACGACGTGATGGGCGGGTGGCGCGAGAATTATCGCAGCCTGGGTCACGACTTTCCCAAACCCGACGAGTCGCAGACTGGCGGCCGCCATGTGCAATGGCGCATCGGACCGGCGGTCGACCCCGCGGGCGAAACACCCGACGGCCAGGCGTTTTCTAATCTGTCGGACTACAAGCAAATCTTGCTGGCCAATCCCCAGCAATTCACCCGGGCGTTGGCGACCAAACTCGCCATCTACGCCACAGGCCGTAGTATGGGCTTCTCCGACCGCCCGGAGATCGATCGCATCGTCGACGCCACGGCCCAAGACGGCTACGGCCTGCGAACGCTGGTGCATGCGATCGTGGCGAGCGAAATCTTCCACAATCGCTAGCGAATTGCCCGCCAAAACGTCCCGAGTCGCACGACGCCTGGCAAACCTTGCCGGTTATTCGGGCTTCGCCGCTCGTGCATGTTGTCGGGTAGATCGCAGCGGGTTTGAAGTTTCATGCCGTAACGACTCGATGCATGCTGAGGAAACGGTGCGTTGTTCGGGCTGATCGGATCTCCCTCGCGCGCCGCGCGTTTTCAACCATGGAAGGCAGGTGTACGGCATGGGACTTCTGAATCTGTTCAACTCCACGCGAATCGCCCGGCAGGCCGACCGTCTGGCCAACGAAGTGGCCCACATGACGGCCGACATGGTCTACCGCCGCGTGGCGCCGACCGCTACGTCGATGAACGACAACATGGCCCGCGGCTACGTGCGCGCCCACGCTTCGGTGGCCGTGCGTTCGGCCATCGGCCGCACATTTGGCAATCGCGCCGATCTGGCCGCCGTGCTCAACCATGGTGTGCAAGACCGAGCCACGACCCAGGTCGTGCACATGATCCATAACCAGTTGCGCATGGCGCGGGCTCAACAGGCGACTCAACGCAAGGCGGCATAAACGATGGAAGAACACAGCCTCGAACATCTGCGAGCGATCAACGACCAATTGGCGCGTAGCAATGGACGGGTGATGAACTTCATCGCGCGGCTGACCGACCGCGTGGACGAACTGGTCAGCGCTTCGCTCGAACACGACTGGTCCGAAGTGCGCCGGCAGAGCGAGTTTCTCGCCAACAGCGGCGAAGTGTACGGATTTGCCGAAATGTCGGCCGCGGCGCGCGCCGTTTGTCAACGCATCGACGAACAAGCCGAACCGGTCGAAATCAAACGCCAGCTCATGAAACTCGTGGGCCGCTGCGGCACGGCACGCGCCGATCGCGATTCGGCCGCCGGGTAATCGATCACCGCAGGATCGCGCCGGGAAACTTGCTCAGCCTTCGAGCATATGAAGCGCCACCTGCATGTAGATCAGAATGCCCACGATATCGATGATGCCAGCTACAAAGGGATTGCTCATCAAGGCCGGGTCGAGGCCGAGGCGTCGAAACAGCAGCGGCAGCAGCGAGCCTACGAGGGTGCTGCAGATCACGACCAGCAAGATCGTGATCGGCACGACCAGCGAATCGCTGGCCACGCCTAACAGGCCATAGGCGATAAAAAACCCGATCACGCCGAGAAAGCCGCCCAGCGATACACCCATGATCAGCTCGCGGCGCACCACGCGCAGCCAATCGCGCGGCGAGATCTCTCCCAAAGTCATGGCCGTAATGATCAAGGCCGCCGATTGGCTTCCCGAATTTCCGCCCGTGGAGATCACCATGGGAATAAAAATGACGAGCCAGCTCACCTTTTCGAGGTCCGCATCGTATTTATCCAGGGCAAAAGCGGTAAAGAGCGAGCCGACGAATAGAATCACCAGCCACATGCCACGGTTCCAGAAGAGCCGGACCAGGCCGGTGTCGAGATAGCCTTCGGGCAACGGTTCCACGGCCGCCTGGCGATGCGCGTCTTCCACGGCTTCTTCGCGCACCACGTCGATGACGTCGTCGTGCGTGATGATTCCCAACAGGTGTTGCTGGTCGTCCACGACGGGAATCGCCAGCAAGTCGTAGCGGGCCACTTTGTCGGCCACGGCTTCCTGGTCGTCGGTGGCGTTGACCGAAACGACAGCGCGTTCCATGATTTCGCTTAACTGGCGTTCGCGTTTGCTGGCGTTCGAAATCAGTTGTCGGCAAGTGATCACGCCATGCAAATGGCCGTCGTCGTCGACAATATAGATGTAATAGATCGTCTCCAGATCGCTCGCCTGCCGCGCCAACTCGGCGATCGCTTCGCCCACTTTCATCGCTTCGGGCAGCTTGGCGATTTCCGAGGTCATGACCGAACCGGCCGTTCCCTCGGGATACGCGCCCAGGCGCAGGATGTCGCGCCGTTCTTCCTGCGGCACGAGCGGCAGGATCTCTGCAACGACCGCCGGATCGACCCGGTTAAGAATGTCGACACGTTCGTCGGCCGGCAGGTCGCCAACGAGCAGCGCGATCAAACGCCGGTCCGACTGCTCGATGATTTCCGTCTGCCGCTCGGGCAACAGGAAGCAAAAAAGCTCGCTGCGCGTGCCGTTATCGGCGTATTGGAGCACGTCCCACGCCTCGGCAACCGTAAGCCCTTCCATAAAATCGGCCGTCTTCGCCGGGTGCAGCGCGGTGCAAAACTCGTGCAGCCCCTTCTCGTCGCTTTCGGCGAGCATTTCGCGAATTTCGGGCAGATAGAGCGTGTTGAGCATGGCTCGTAGCCGCAGGAAGCAGGTTTCGGTTACATGTCGCCGCGGAGCATTGCCGGAGGTCTTTCGGTTGAAAACCGGCATCGGTTCGTCGATAGTACAGAATCTGTGAGTATCAATGGCCGTCGGCTATGTGTCAACGAGCCGATTGGCTGCGAGCGTGTTCTTTTGCTGTGCCTTCACGGATACAACCAATGAACGTTAGCTCGAATGTCGCAGGACCAGCCGCGAGATTCCCTGTCCTTGGTCATTAACCCTTGGCCACCCTGATCGCCTACTAAACTATCCCACCTGAAAGACCACCCATGAAGCGTTTCTTTTTGTGCGCCGCCTTGCTTTCGTTCCTTTCGCCAGTCGCGCGGGCGGAATCTTACGATGTTGTTGTTTATGGCGGCACATCAGCCGCCGTGACTGCGGCCGTGCAGGCGAAGAAGATGGGCAAGTCGGTTGTCATTGTTTCACCAGACAAGCATCTGGGCGGCCTCTCCTCGGGCGGCCTTGGCTGGACCGACACAGGCGACAAGCGCGTGATTGGTGGGTTGAGCCGCGAGTTCTACCATCGTGTGTGGAAGCACTACCAGCAGCCGGCAGCCTGGAAGTGGCAAGATCGCGAAAGCTACGGCAACAAAGGCCAAGGCTCGGCGGCCATCGACGGCGAGCTGCGCACCATGTGGATCTTCGAGCCGCACGTGGCTGAACAGGTCTTCGAAGACTTTGTGCGCGAATACAAAATTCCCGTCGTGCGCGACGAATGGCTCGATCGCCAGGGCGGAGTATCGTTGGACCGGGATCGAATCGTATCGATCCGCACGCTCTCGGGCAAGGAGTTCGCAGGGTCGATGTTCCTCGACGCCACGTACGAGGGCGACCTGATGGCGGCCGCCAAAGTCGACTATCACGTGGGCCGCGAATCGCGCGACAAATACGACGAGCAATGGAACGGCGTGCAGACCGGCGTCTTGCACCATGGGCATCACTTCGGCGCGGTCAAGAAACCGATCAGCCCGTATAAGGTTCCGGACGATCCCACGAGCGGCGTGCTGCCGCGCGTCAACGCCGCTCCGCCCGGCGAGTACGG
>JAGQOS010000001.1 GCA_020427265.1 Planctomycetales bacterium | reverse complement strand
TCACGCCGACGGTGTCGAGAGTCGCGCGGCGCAGAAATACAAGGTCGTCCGCAAGCGGCGTCGGTTCGAAGTCTCTCACGTCAAACTGAGGCCACACTGCGCCGCCGTGGATCCACCGCTTCAGCAAAGCGATCTCATTGCCGGAGAGCGGGTCACCTTTGGGCGGCATCCGAATGTCGTCGTCGTCGGATGTGACACGAGCAACTAAAGCGCTCTCGTCGGCATTGCCCGGAACGACGGCCGGCCCTTCCGCTTCACCGCCCCGCAGCACCGAAGCATGGTCGTCGAGGCGCAAATCCCCTTGAGCCTTTCCCCCCTGGTGGCAATCGTAGCAGCGATTCTCGAGCAGCGGGCGGATGTCTCCAAAGTAGTCCACTTCGGATTGTTGGCCCTGTTTCGCATCATGGGCGACGGCAGCGATTCTCGCCGCGATGAAATGATCGATCTCGTTGTTCGTGGGAAAACCGTTCGCCAGTGCGGGCACGGCTACGGGCTTCGTGTCAGCCAGCCAGGCGGCAGCGGCCGCGCGACGCCGGTTCCAGTATTCGCTGTGGGCCTCGCGACATTTTGCTCTGGAAGCTGCATTGATCCCGTGGAGCCAGGCGCGGCGTTCGGCTGCAAAGTCGGCCCAGCCGGCGTCGTTGTACGCCACCTGTCGTTTTCCGGGTGAAAGCAACGACCACGACTCGCTTCCTTCCAGCGAGATCGCTGCAACGGTTTCGCCGAGTTCTGGTCGTTGTTTTAACTTGCCTTTGATGTTCCCGAGCATGGTTTCGAGAATCACGAAGTGTTCGCCGCCGGAAGATTCAAACTCGCGCCAAGCATCACGATTTCCAGGCGGCACGAAGCGGAAATCGGGACCGAGGTCGAGGTAATCGTCCTGCACGGCCAGCGGAGTATGACCACCGGAATCGAGCGTTCGAGGTCCATTCTCCAGCAGTTCCTTGCCGTCGACGATCAGCCTCGACATTCCGCGGCCTCGCAGCAGCAGACGATGTTTGCCCTTTGGCAGCTTCACGATCGCCGACGCGCGGAGGTGCGAAGGATTTTGACGGTCGGCCCGCACGCCCGTAGAGACGTATTTATGCGGGACTTCGAAGAAGCCGAACACGTCTTCCGTGTACGTTTCGGTGACCTGAGGCTCGTCGGGCCAGCCATTCGCTTCCGGCACGCCCTTTTCGCTAATCTGCACGAGCACTTTTCCTGGCGGAATCATCTCGCGCGTAACGGCTGGCGGCGGAGGAACGTATTGGTATCGCCGTGCGATCACTTCCGAATCAAAGCCGCAACGGTAGATCGCCAGGTTGTCGAGCCATCCGCGGAACGACGAGCCTTCGCCGCGCGTGTATCCGGTGCCGATGACAAGGTCGTCTGCATCCTGCACGGGTGGCAGATCGGTCTTGCCATCGAGATCCCATTTGCCTGTGACCGGCTTGCCGTCGATCCAGGCTCTCAAACTTTCGGCTTCGCCGAAAGTGTATTGCAGCGCCACGTGATGCCAGCCGGTCGGCGGCACGGTCGCGGCGCTCCACCAACGATGCCATGCGAACTTGCCGGTCTCGGGATGCTGACTCGTGAAGAGAAATCCGAGTTGTGCGCCTCCGCCGGTTTCCTGAAAACGGACGGCGTAATTCTGGTTGGTCTCAGGAAAATTCTCGCCATGACTTATGTGCCGTCCCTTGCCGACGACATACGCCACATGGCCCTGCCCCAACGATCCGAGTTTCACCCACGTTTCAAAACCGAAGGTGTCACCCTTGCCAAAGCGAACGTTGACGAACCCTCCCCGTTCGTGATCCTTGACGTCGATGGCGCCCTCATGGCCGGCGAAAGACATAGCGCGGTTCAACGCTTCAAAAGCGGGATATTTTGGCGGACGAGGGCCATCGACGGGAGTCCCGAATTTGCCGACCCATGCCCCGGCCTGCGACTCCCCGTCGAACGCCCACTCGAGAATCGGATCGGCTGCGGAGACGAAGCCGCTAGTGGCCAGGATTGTGGTCGCAGCAAGGATGCCTATTTGTTTCATGATCAACTCGTTGGAGTACAGACTGAAGCCTGAGTGCTATATCGTTCAGAAAGCTGATCGGCGAAATTACGCGCCAGAAACGAATTCCGAATGCGATATGGTGAAGTCCGTCGGGCTGTGGTCGCGGCCGGACCCCGGTTCGCTCATCGGCGTTTGGCCGATCTCGCCGCCGCAGACGAACGTCTGGTAAAGTACCGGCGATTTAGTTGATTGATGAAGGCCAGTTTGCGCGCCTATTGTGCATCGGAAACACCTTTGGAAGTTTTCAGGTGATGTAGCGGTCCGGCGCCGGATTCGAACAGCACACCCGGATGCTCGTCGTCGAACGCATCTTGGAGAAACAGTCCTTCCACTGACTCGCCCAGAGCACATCTCAAATCGGAAAAACCGATTCCGACTACCAGACCGCGAAACGCTATTACCTGATTGTGCGTGAAACACTCCCAAGATTCCAGCCGAGCTCGCGATTTGGCTGTTTCCACTAACATGTGGACGTGAAAGTTGGCCAGGTTGCGAGCTTTGGCCGACTCCATAGCCAGATCGTATCTGTGAATCGTGTGCGACCCTGAATGGAACTCGATCAGGCTGACGTGAAGCGCGTTCTCATCGGGGCGGGTTGGCAAACGTCTGCAAGTCGACGCAAAAAGGTTGGGTCCGAGAGCGTTCATGACATAAGTCCTGATCTTCGTCGCCGTAGACGTGTTTCAGACGTGGACATCTGATAGACACGCCCTTTGCGTCGTCACGCGACCGCATGCACCCAATCGGGATGCCAGAATCAGAGAGTCGAATTTGAAAAGTGCAATGAAAGGCAAAAGGGGAACACTTTCCTTGCTCTGGTGAACTCGCCACGGTGGGTTTCGGAATCACTTACGCGCCGCCATTATCTGCATCGGCGACTTGCCCATAGAGTAACTGCAAGTACGCGTCCGGCCCGAAGCCTACTGGTCGCGCTCACCCGGTAGACGTCGGGCATCTGCCAAAAGTGCCCGAAGCTTCCCGAGTCGATGCAGATTACTGAAATGCTGGATACTCCCTGTGCTGGATCGGGACACGCTATGAAAAGCACGAATGTCCGCTACGATCGAGGCGACTCGGAAGGTAGTCGGTCCGATGCGTTTCCGCTCATCCCGAGTGAACCCATCGATTTTGTGAGTCGCATATTGACTTCGCAAATGGCGGATGTATAAATTTTCTTTGATGGCTCTGAGTTGTCCCGTCTGGCGGTCCGCTGCGGAAAACAGGGAGTCGCCCTAACGGTTCGGCGATTGGCCGTGACAATCTCTAAGACTTCGCCATCGTTTAGGTGACAGCAACCATGTCGCAGATTGCCTGCTCTCGATGTTCACGGCGGGGCTTTCTTGAAAGCCCGACGCATCGTCGGCTCGCTGAGTTTTGGATCCGCCTGGGTATGGATCCTGGGTTGCGTCGGCAGTTCGATTTCGATTTGCAGGAACTCGCCTGGGTTTGGCTGGTTAGCCAATCCAGCTAGCGACGCGCCAACTCTTCTTTATCGCTGATTCGAGCGATGTCTTCGCGTTCCGTTGACCATCGGTGCGGAATCTAGCGCGGTCGATAAGTGCTAGCGGCTGCAGGCTTTGGGACCTTCTACGACTGCGGGCAACTTTAGTCGATACTTTCTCATGTGAGGCAACACCCATGTCTATTGTTCGAGGTTTCTGTTCCCCTGGTGCATCGCCGTTACGGCGTCGTTGTGGCCAGTTACGCAAGGCACGCCTGGAACTGGAAGAGTTGGAATGTCGACGGGTGCTCGCGTTTCTTGTTCCCACGTTGGATCTGGCCTGGGGTGCTTCCGACGCGGAAGTGCAATACAAGTACTTCCCCGATGATCCCGTGGATACGTTCACTGGCCACGATGACGCGAGTGCCTTCGATATTCCAGGGTCCCTTTACACGTACAGCAGCCAGGCCGCTGATGTCGAGCCCCTGCTCCTCGTTGGCGGTACCAGCGCCGGCGGGCGCGTTCACTTGAATCCCGACCAAGGTGAAGGAGGCGTGTATGCGGGCTTCGCTTATGCGGACATTGACGTCCGGCCTTCCTTTGCAACCTTCCGCAGTGCGGCGGCCTCAACAACTCACGACATGGCCGCCTCGTTTGTTGTCCATGCCGATGCCAACGATACGCCGGGAAATCGCGTCAACATTCGCCTGTCCGTGCTAGCCTCGTCGGAAGGGATCGCCCGAACCAGTTATTCGGTGTCGGCGCCCGGATACTTCCGCAGCGACGAGTTCGCCACGAATAGCCCCCTCGCGGTCTCACCGACCACAAGCTATACGGATCTGTTTCAGGTCGCACTCGGAGAAACGATTGAATTGTCATGGCACGCGAGCGCCGAGGGGAGCGTCAGCGCGGCCTTCGGTTCGTTACAATCGAAATCCCATTTACGAGTGGGGCTGGAGACGTTAGCGACGGACATGGCCATCACCGGTCTTGATTGGGCCCTTGCTCCCGAGGATTTCGGCGGGGTCACTTTGTCGCATGCGGTCTACGAAGCGCCGCTGACGCGAAACGCCTCGGTCGCCCTCTATTGGGCCGAGGGGACCGAACTTGCCTCGGCCATCGGCACGCCGATTTATGCGCAGACTGTGCCCCAGGGCTCTTTCGATTACGAAGACATTCTCATCTCGGCGGAAACGCTTGGCAGCCGGCCAGACGGCGCCAACTATCTCTTAGCGGTCGCCGATCCGCTCAGTCTCGTGCCGGAACGCTCGGAAACAAACAACGTCGTGGCGCTGTCGTTGCACTCGGACCTGCGTGTTGTGGATGCGAACTGGCTGGATGATCAACTGGGCGTGTCCTTCTCCTACGAAGTCATTCACCCCCGACTCCTCGACTCTCCGGAAATGCTCGAAGGCGACACCAAGGTCGCCGTGTATTGGGCGACCGGCACGGACCGGGAGGCGATCGTGGGCGCCCCGTTGCGTGAACTGGATGTCGCGACGTTCGAAGGGGTCTATGGGGAGTTCATCGCGCTGGTCGCCGGGCGCATTCCTCCGGAAGGCGTGACGCATATTCTCGTGATCATCGATCCGGACGACTTGATCGCAGAAGCGGATGAAGACAACAATCTCCTCGCGCTGCCACTGCCAGACCTGGAGCCCGACTATCTGGAATGGAACCTGGACCGCGAGTTCGACAGTTCGTTACGCGGCCTCGACTTTGCTTATGCGGTGAACGATGCTGATTCTCGCGACGATGTGAAGGTAGCCTTTTACTGGGCCGATGCGCCAGACTACGACTCGCGCATCGGTGAGCCGGTTGTCGTTCAAGCCCTCAGCGGAAAGGGCGACGAAGGATACTACGGAATCCTGAATGAACCCGCGCGGTGGGGAAAACCGCCCGCCGAAGCAACGCACATCCTCTACGTCGTCGATCCGTACAACGACATCATCGAGTCGAACGAGCACAACAACGTGATGGTCATGCCGCTCAGTTCTCCCAGTGAAGTGCTCGATGGTTCGGTTGAATTCGCAATCGATGGTACGAAGATCTACGGCTACTTCAACCCTGGACAGGGCGGAGTCACGATGTCCGAGGCGGAAGTTGCCCTGGGCGTGGAACACTTCAATTGGGTTCAGCAGATCATCGCACTTCCTGAACATTGGGACGTAGTGCTCCAGCGAGGCGGCGAGGCGACCCTGTTGGTTCGCGACGGCAAAGAAGGGCTGCCGATTTTCGATCCCCTCGATTTCATCGATAACACGGACGAAGTCGTCATTGTCGACACCGACCTCGGCCGGGGCGAACGGTTCGGATCGGATTCGGTCGACCGAAGGCCCTTCTATTACAACGAACCGCAAGAAATTCACGAATTCCTCTCGAATTCCCAGTTGCGGTTCAGCGACGAGCCCCAAGTGCCACACGATTTTCTCCAGACAAGCGAGTACTATCAATTCCGCATTCGGCTCGCCGGTGTTGGTTATCAGGAGCAGGACATCGCTCTGCCGGGCGTAACGCCCTATCGATGGAAGGCGAACACGGTTTACGACGCGGACATGAACCTTTCCGGCGGCGTATTTCTGCGGGTGACGGACGATACGGTGCTGTTCGAGCCGCTGGCCGGCGGCGTGTTCGATCTTGAACCGGCGCAATCGCCGCCGATCGCCAATCCTCAGTTCGTGAAGACACTTCAGAATTCGGCCGTCCTGATCCAACTCGACGCCTCGGATGCCGATGGAGATCCGCTCCTCTTCACAATCACTCAAGAACCGATGCACGGGACGCTCAGTGGAGATCCTCCCAATGTGTTGTACTCGCCGAATAGCGATTACATCGGCGCCGACAGTTTTAGTTTCCAGGTAAGCGACGGCACATTCACCTCGAATGAAGTGATTGTTTCAATCTCAGTCGATCCGCTCGTCGAAAAGAATCGGCCGCCAATTGCCAATCCTGGCGGGCCGTATCTTGTCGCTCCAGGCGAAGATCTGAATTTAAACAGTTTCGGTTCATTCGACCCCGATGAAGCTCTGGGCGACTCGATTGTAAGTCACGAATGGGACTTACAGGGCGACGGAAGTTTTGAACTCTTTGGTCCGGAGGTAACGGTTCCCTGGAGCATGCTCTCGGGGCTGCTCCAGCCGAACACACCTTTGCCAATCGTTCTTCGCGTCCGAGATACGTTCGGCGCGCCTTCCTTAGCCGAAACGACCGTCTCAATGTTGGCTCCCCTACACGCGCCGTCAACGGCTATCGCCTTGGGGTCGGTTCGTTCCGCGGCGCTTGCCTGGGTGCCGAGCCCCTTGAGCCCCATAACGCGAGTTGTTCGTAAAGAGGAGGGATACCCCGCACACGCCGATGATGGCACGATCGTCTACGAAGGGATCGCAACCAGTGCATTGGACAACGGCGATGGCGTCCGTGGCCTGACGGTCGGCACGCATTACTATTCGTTCTTCGCTAGCGATGGACTGGGCAGCTTTTCCACGCCGCTTCATGCCGGCGCCGAGGGAACGGTCGTCGAGAAGTCGGGACGCGCCCTCGCGTTGGATATCATGAGCGACCAACGAGTCGCTGCGCTGGGGTTTGTCGATTCCGACCAAGACGGTACGATCCGCGCGGCCGAATTGGACGGCGCGCTGGAGGTAGACCTGCTCGGTGAGGCGACCAGCGGTGAGAACGATACGCTGGCGATCGACCTGGATGTTCCCGCAAGCGGCGAGTTTGCGTTCGAAACATTCGTTCGAACAGCTTCGCAAGTGGACCAGGATTGGAATCTTCAGATTTCGCTTGGCGATGGCGGCGCGTCTAATCTCGACTTCGCCTTCCGCTATCGCTACCTCTTCGCCCGCTCAAACAGCGGCGCATGGAAACCGGTCGCAAGTCTGCTTCAGCCGAATACGCAATACAGGCTGTCCGTGGTCATCGACTCGGACAGTGGCGATGTTACGGTCTACTGGAATGAGAACGAGAGTGTGAAGCTGACAACGACGCTTGCCCAGGTATCGCGTTTGAGTCTGCGCAATCTCGGCAATGCCGCAGAGGACCTGGCATATCAACTCGATGATGTCCGCTTCGCGTCCGGTGCACCTGCCTTTGTCGCGCCGCCGGTAACTGGTGCAGGCTTCGATGCCGCGGACCTCAATGCGCAAATTCTGCTTGGCACGAGTTGGAGATCGTTCGGCGGTGTCTCGCTCATTGATATCGACGAGGACGGCACTCTCACCGGATCGATCAACAGCGGCCAACTGGCTCTAAACGTCGAAGGAGCGGCACAAACGAATGAGAACGACGAAATCCAGGCTACGTTCGACTCGCCGATCTCAGACTCGTTTATCTTCGAAACCGAGTTCACAACGCCGGCGCAGGTGAATCAGGAATGGAGCCTGCAACTATCGCTCGAAGATGGAACAGGCGGGAAGATGAAGTTGGCCTTCCGCTTCAAGTACCTTTTTCTGCGTAACGCGGCCAACAGCGCCTGGCTGCCGGCGAAGAGTTTGCTTACCGCGAATACGACCTACAAACTATCGGTCGCCGTCGACACGGTACTCGGTACGGCGGATGTTTACGTCGACGATTTGCCGACGGACCAAATGGGTGTGGCGACCTCGCTCGCCGGACTGTCGCAGATCCGCTTCGCCAATTTGGGCAACGCCACCGCCGATCAGATCTACCGATTTGATAACCTTCAGGTTGTGCCCCGCAAGACCAGCAAGCCAAAGCCTCTTGCGCTGGAGTATATCACGGTTCCCGCGCTCACAGCCTCCGGTTCGCCTTCGGTCCAGGTCTCCCCGGCCCTTGCCGTGGCCAATAAGCGTCTACCGGCCATCGCCTTGCCTGCACAACCTAGTAAGGGAACGCCAATCGCACCGGCTGAATTTGGCAGTCTGTCGACGAAGGACACAATCGTAACCGTCGAGTTGACCACGCATCGCGAAGCACTCGTTGACGAGATTTTCGAGAGGATCGGCGCGGCGATCTAACAAATTGCGACCATCGGATTTAATGCGTCGATAGTTGCTGAGGAATGTGCGTGGCGACAAATGAAAGACGGATGCACTAGAACATGGCAAATTCATGGGACGACGATGTCATCATTCCACAGTCGGCAGCATAAATAGTGTTCCCGCTCCAGTTTTCGAAAGGAACGTCGATAACCAAGCGCCGGCTCAGACACCTGCCGCGCAATGCTTGATTAAATTCGCCTCGGCTCCCTGGCACTCGCCCGATTCGCCCGATGCCCAAATGAATGTGATTTGCGGATATCAGTTCGGCGCTCGAGCTCGTCCGGGAACTGCGCCCGCATCAACAATCGGTAACCGAGCGTCGACCGGCGCGATGACTCTCAGTTGATCGGCGGAAGATCGACTGGGTGATCCGGCCGTTCGTAGCGAATGCTCACGGCGCCGAGCGGCTTGCCGAAATAGGCCGGTACATTCTGGTATTCCATCACCGTTTCTTTACCGAAGCCGATTCCCAAATCATCTTTACCGCGTCGTGGGGGCAACAGTTCGAAGAAAGTGCCTGTCACCATGCCCAGGCCTTCGGTCGCCCCGAGGCGGGCGGCAGCGCTGTCGCCATAATGCGTGACGAGAAACTCGTGGCTGATCGGCCCGTCAAAGTGCCAGCCGAGGATTGTCGACTTGCCGGGATAGATCACCATCTTGCCGAGCTGGCGGTAATAGTCGTTCTTGCTGAAGGCGAAAACATTGATGCCGTCGATTGCCAGCGACAGACCCACCGGACGATCGCTATGGTTGTAAACGCGGATGGCGAAAACCTTTTGCGGATCGACGTGCACCTTGGCGAAGCCAGCGGCCAGAGCCGACGACTCGACGGGGCAAGCCACATATCCCGATTCCTCCTTGATCAGAAGTTCGATTCCGTACGGGCTTTTGTCCGAAAGCATCGCGACATTATTCTGAACAAAAACGTTGGGCTTGCTGATACTGGCATCAACTTTGCTGGCGACGGCTGACGAATCGGTCAGCGGCTTTTCTTCCGGCTTCTTAGCGTCCGGCTTGGAGCTGTCAGCTGTTGTTTTGCTGGAACTCGATTCCGAGAGATCGACACTACTGGGCCCGAACAGCGACAGGCCCTCTTCGATATTCGTGACGATCTTCTTGCGCAGATTATGCACCGTGTTGCCCGAGTTGTTCTTGATTTTGGCTTCGATAATGGCGACGTATTGGTCGTCGCGCTTGTCGCCCATGAACTCGCCCGACACTGTGTAGCCGCCGATGTCGACCATCTTTACCTTGTCGTCCATCTTTCCCAACGACTCTTTCAGGAGCTTGACGATGCGAGCGCCGCCGCTCGAAGGACCGTCGAAATTCTTGATGCGAATCTGACCACCCGTCTCTTTTTCGTTCTCGACAAACTGGGCGACTTCCCGAGCTAGCGATTGCATGGCGTCGGCCAGCTTCGAACTCTCATCGCTGTCGGCGGCGTTAGCCGAGGTCACAAAAGCGAGCGTCGGCAGCACGAGCGCGGCGAGCGCCACGAAAAGGAATTGGCGTATCGATCGTAAGGAAGTCATGGTCGCACCTATCGTGATTTCAAGGGAAATAGTGAGAAACGGTAGTTGTGGTTCGTTATTCCGGGTTGATGCCGCTGGCTTCGCCCAGCGCGGCGGCGGCCCGTTGGAAGACCGATTGCGGCGGTTCGTCACGCGAATGCCACATCCGCCGCGGAATCGCGTGGCCATCGGCCAACGGGCCCATTCCCAATTCCTGCAGCTTCAGGTTGCCGCGAATCGCCAGGCTGTCGGCCGAGCGGAATCCGAGCTCCAGGGCCACTTCGTTCGGCCCGACGTCTTTGTCGTACCAGCGAGCGACCGTGCTGATCATTTCGGGGAAGTCGCCTAGTTTCTTGTCGGCATCGTCACCGATCTGCAGGTAAGGGCCCGCCACACGTTGGAGCGTGCGAAGGAACTCCTGCTTGTCGGATTCGACAAGCTTCGACATTTCACTGGGTTTGGCGTACAAGCGGGCGATTTTCTGGCGAGCGTCGCCGGTCGTGCCGTAGCCGACACCCATCGCATCTTGGTAGGGCTGCGTGCCGTGTTTGTGGCATCCCAGGCACGAAATGCCGTTAACCACTTGCGGCGTGCCGGAAATCTCGCTCAAGTCGCGCACGATTTCGATCGGCGCCGCATCAATACGCTTGCCTTCGCTATTCGTAATCATGTAAGCCTGCATGCCGTTGGGCAGGCTCCAGATGATTTCATTGCCATCGTGCTCGAACGCCTGCTCGCTGAAGCTGTTGCCTTCAAATTTCGGCCCCAGTGGAAAACGGAACAGTACGCCGCGGCCAAAGCTCTTGCCGAAGTCGTAGCTCAGGTAGAAGTAACGGGCGATTTGTCCTTCGTGCCGGTCGATCAGGCGATTGTTTTTCGAAACGGCCGAACCGGCAAAGGCGGCTCGCTGCAGCCGATCGAGCTTGAAGTCGCGCTTCAAGTCGACGCCGAGCTTGGTTTCCAACTCACCCAGCGTTTCGGGCAGTCCCAACAATTGATGATACGCTGGCGGTCGCGACGCGTTGGCGACGAACCAGTCGACGCGGATGCTGGGAATACCATCGCCCAACAGCTCATCTTGCAACTCGATGATTTCGTCGGAGAGATCCTGGCGCGAAGCATCGTTCCAACGCAAGCCGTACGGATATTCCTTGATAACCTCGCGCCACGTATCGAGTTCCCAGCCGACTTCTGTCAGGTCGAGATTGAAGATCGTGCCGCTGTCGGGATCGCCCTCGACGGCGTCGATCAGCGTCGGCTGCACGATGCGTGCGTTGCGGCTCAGGCTATTGACGAGCTTCACGAATGCCGCGCGATACAAACGCAAGTCGTTCTTGTTGTAGGCCGGGTTGTTATGGATGTTCGTGAGCGTGAAATAGCGCTGGTGTTTGCGGGCTTCGCGCGGGGTCTTGCGCAAATGGCGCGAAATGCGCTCCAGCGTGTCTTCGACGGTAAGGTACTCGCGCGACGAATCCTGGGGAAATCGGCCACCATCGAGAATCCACGCTTTGACCGTTTCGATCTCTTCCGCCGTGGGCCGGTCCTTCACTTTTTTGGGAGGCATGTCGCCGTCTACGCCCATACGAAGCCACAACCGCGAGTTGTCCAGGTCGTTGGGAACGAGATAAGACAATTCGTTGGGAATCTTTTTGGTCAGGCTCTCGCGATCGAGGACATTCAGGCCTGGTACCTCGAGATTCGCGCCGTGGCAGTTGTAACAATGTTTCTTAATCACCTCGAAGGCGCGCAGCGCCAAGTCGTTGTCGTAGTCCTGCGCCCGCGCGAGCGACGGGGCAACGAACAGGACAAAGGCGGCCAATACAGAAAGTAATTTCCCCAAACGCATCGTTCTCGACTCCTGGTTATCTAGGCGCAAGTTCGGCTGACAATTGCAGATAGAATCATGGCAATCGTAGCACGCTGCTCGGTCACGTCCAAGGATTTCTTGTTGATTGCGACAATCCGGTTCCGTTGCAACCGGGTCTAGTACGAAATCCGAATTCAGCGTGAAAACCGGACAAAGTTTCTGAAAATTTACCGCGGTGTTACGCTCAACAGTCGTTCATCCTGCAGCCATCGAGTCTGCTGTGGGGTTTTATTGTCCCCATTCGAGCCGGTTTGATCGAACGCCGATTCCGCCGATTTTTCCGGATGAAACGTCGATCGCTGCAGTGAAAGCAAGGCGGCGCAGCAAGGAATTAGAAAAATTGTGCTACGAAAATAGCGCCCGCACGCTCTACTTCCGCATTTCGTAGAGCGTCTTCCACTTCGCCTTGATAGCGGGCCGAGCGTGTTCAGGACCGTTCTCGAACGCGAACTTGAAGTGCTCGCACCCCTTCACGATCAGCTTCTGGGCATCAGGCCGATCTCGCTCGATGCGAACGCGGCGCAGGATCAGCTGCCCCAGTGCGTCGCTCCATTGCCAACTTAGCGCGTGTTGATCGTAGGTTTGCAACGCCTCGTCGAGCATCGACTCGGCTTCACGCAGCAGCGTTTCCGTGGAATCCGGTGTTTTGCCGGCAATGGCGATCTTCAATCGCGCGGTTCCCGCCCAGGCCAACGCTTGGGCCTTGTCGGGTGGATCGATCGCCAGGCGCACCGCTTCGTCGGCGCTGGCCAGGGCGACGGGCTCTTCGCGCTGCACGTCTTCCTCCCACAGTGGCGACGTGAGCAGCAATTCGGCCCGGCGGCACAGGAAGGCCACTTGCGTCGACCGTGGCAGCGCGACATCGGGCGATTCGAGTTGCCGTGTATATTCGCCGAGCGCGGCCTTCAGTTTCTCGATTGCGCTGGCGTTCTCGCCTCCTTTGACAACCGACCCGGCGGCGCCGCCCTCGAGCAGCATCTTTGCTTCCGCCTCGAACGAGCGGGCAATCAGCAGTGTGGCTCGCAGCGCATCGTATTCGCGCAGGCGACCAGCCCGGAAACGGGCTATGGCCAATTGTCGCGAAGCCTTACCGTCCTGCTGTGCGGGAGGCTGCGCCGCGAGCTTTTCGCCGTGGACCAGTGCCAGTTCGGCCCACTTATTCACGAACTCCTGGCGATCGTGCCGTGTGATCTCTTCCGACTGGTCACTCATGTCGACGGCCTGCGTGAGATGCTCGTCGGCCTCGGCGTACTCTTCGTTCTGCCAATGGACCATGCCAATCCAGTAGTGCGCTTCGGGTAACGGTTCCAAACGCAGGCTGTACTCGAGATCGCTAAGGGCTTCCGGAAGGAAGTTGCCCTGCTTGCCATCGACGACGCGCTTGTATTGACAGCGTCCGCGGCAAAGCCAGCACATGGGACTGTCGAAGCGAAGCTTGCCGGCCTTTGTAAAGGCTTCGAGTGCTTCGGCGTAGTATTCTTTCTGTCCCTGCAACCAGGCCAAATCCTCCATGGCATTGCCAATCGCGATGTAGGCTTGGTAGCCTCGGCTCTTGTCGACATCGCCCGCCCGACGGGCATCTTCGCGCGATTGGTCGAGAAACGCTTTGCGCTGCGCGCTGGTAATCTGCGGCGTGAGATTCGCCAACTCCAGATGCGCCGCGCTGCGGCTCAGGAATGTGTCGCCATAGTGGCGGCGGCCACGGGCATTGAGCTGATCGACCGGCACCTGGGAGAATGTCGCAATTGCCTGGTCGTATGATTTGACGGCGCTGGCGACCATTTCCATCCGCTTGTGCAGTTGGACGTTCGTCGCAGCACGCGATTCGCGGAACCACGCGTCGCCCCCCAGGCGGTAAGCGACGGCAGCGTCGACCCGATTGCTGCCGGCCAGCGACAGCGTGCGGCTCACGGCTTGGCGAACGCGGGCGTAATCAGGCTGGTCTAACTGCAAAAGCACGCTGCCCAGTCCTAACTGGTAGCTGGCCTTGTTGGGGTCGAGTTCAATCGCTTTGTGGAGCGCCTGGTGGGCGTCTTCGATCTTGTCGAAGAAGTTGTTCTTGTCGATCAAATTGCCGTAGGAGCCGTAAACCTTAGCGATTTGCCCGGCCAGAGCCGGTTCCTGGGTGTTGAGCGATTCGGCGATCGACATCGCCGGAGCAATCACCTGGCTGTTGACGAAACTCGGCCGCAAATCCTTTTTGGCGAGCGACTCGTGTACGTCGATCAGGTCGAGCGCCAGAGCGTAACTGGCCAACGCTGCCCGCCGACCTTGTTCGGTTTGTGGCCGCGTTTCCGCGTGAATCATCAACAGCTGCGCCTGAGCGTTTTTGAGTGCCGGATGCTTGTCGAACGGGTAATATTCGGCCAGTGAGTCGATCAACCGGCCGGCCAGTTCCGCGTCGCGTTCCGGCTGGCGCCAGCAGGCGATCGCCAGCGATGCCGTCAATTCGACTGGCTGTGCTGCGCCGGGCTTGCGCTCGTATTCCTTGGTCGCGGCGGCGAGCCATTTGGCCACAGTCGTCGCCCGTTCATCATTGAAGTACGGATTAAGGAATGGATTCGTCGCGCGAATCCGCGCGGCCGTCGAACCCGATTTGGTCAGATCGCCGGCCGCTTCGCGCAGTCGGGCCGCCTCTTCGATTAGTACCTGGGCGTCGGCCATGCGGTCGGCGTCGGTTCCTTTGCCACCCGACAGTCGGCCATATGCTGCGCGGGCCAGTTCGCCGGGCGCGGCGGGCAGGTCCGATTTGCCGGCTTGTTCAGGGATCGAAATGTAGATCTCTTCCGGTGTTACGCTGCGCGCGACCTTTGCTAATTCGAACAATCCGCGAGCGTCGCGATCGTGGAACAGCACGGGTGTTTGCTGGGCATTGAACTCCACCTGGGCCGTGCTCGTGACCTTGGCCACGGTGAACTGGAAAAGTTCCAGGTGATTGATGATGCCGTCTTTATCCAAGTCGGCCGAACCGCTTAAACCGCGGGCCAGAAAGTAGGTGAACAGGCCGTGTTCTTCTTCTTCCCACTCGAGCGACTGCTCTTCGCGCGTGCAACTGGCGAGCGTAACCAGACCTTCGGAACGCTCGAACGCGATTCGCTTGTTCTCTGGAATTTTGACCTCGGCCGCATCGAGCCGCTCGCCGCCCAGCTCTTGCCCCAGCGGTGTTGAGCTATTACGTCCCTTGCGTGCGACACCGGAATGGCAGCAATCGAGAATCAGGAATTTGCGTTTCGCTTTGCACGCTAAGAGCCACTTCTTCAGCTCCTCTGTTCTTAGTCCGGTACTCTTGAGATCGTTGGCCTTACAATCGAGCGGCGCCAGAATGCCTTCACCGTCGCTCAAGAAACCGTGTCCTGAGAAGAAAAATAGCACGGTGTCTTCTTCACCAGCGCGTTCGAGCCACAACGGAACTTGGCGCTGGAGATGATCGAGCTCCGGCCACAAGTGCCGCTTAGCCCGATCGTATTCGTCGTGCATCAGCAGCACGTCTTCTTTGGCATAACCGCAGTTCGTGGTTAGCTGCTTGTACATGATCTCGGCATCGGAGACACAGTACCGCAACTGCGGAATCGACGAAGCATCGTCGTAGGTATTGATGCCGACAAGCACAGCAATGCGTCGTCCTTCGGCCTGGGCCGTTGAGGCCGTCAGGGTCAACAGGACGACGGTTAGATAAATTTTGATTCGAAACATGGAAATCCCTCCGTCCAGTTTAGATCAGGATTTCCTTCCCGAACCGGACGGCTAAATCGCACCAAATTTCCTTTCGGTAACTCACTATGTGAAGGCCGCTTAGCAATTTATACGCCTTTGAGACCCTATTTTACGAAAAATCAACGATTAGGTGGAAGGTTTTTTGACGAATTTGCCGGCGCAAAAAAGAAGTGCCCTGCCAACCGGCAGGGCACTTCGCTCGATCATGAAAAATTCATGTAACGGGGCGATTCGCCCCATCTCTCGACTAGAACGTGAGTTCCGTGCCGAAGTAGAAGTTAATTCCAGGCTGGTACGAAGGGACAAAGCCCTTGCCGCCCCGCGAGATCACCGGGTTTTGGCGATAGTCGAAATGCTCGAAGTATTGGGCGTCGCCGAAGTTCATCACACCGAAGCTAAACAATGCATTCTGACTGTAGCGATAGAAGGTCCGCAAGTCGAAAGTCGTAAAGCCGGGAGTGCGCTGTTCCGGACCGCCCATTGCATCGACATACCCAGCCCCATTGATGAAGCGGTCGCCGTCGGCCAGCAACTCCTGGTCAGCGACCATGCGGGCCGAGAGCTCCATACCGAACCCGCGGCATTGATTCCCTCGTTCGTATCGCACGCCGACACGAGACTGCAGCGGGTAAATCCCGTAGACGTGATCATTGAACAGGTCTTGGTCCCGGCCTTCGTTGTAGGCCAGATTGCCGAAGACGCTCACCGAGTCGGTAAGATCATACACGCCATTGACCTCAATACCCCAAAGCGACGAATCTGAATTCGTGAAGCTGTAGCCGTGGTCGAAGCCGAACGCGGTCTCGTTGCCATCGACGAACGTTGGGGCGATGTAATCCTGCACCCAAGAGTAATAGGCGTTGCCGCCGAAAGCGGCGTTGCAGTATTCGCCGTGCAAGCCGAGGTCGAACTGCGTCGCTTGCTCTTCGCGAAGATTCGAGTTGCCCCATTGCCGCGAGAGACCCGTCTGGAAGCCGGAGATGTACGGAGCGTCGGTATAGAGTTCCACCAACGACGGCGCCCTCTCGCCGTGGCCAACGCCGGCGGTCATGCTCCAAACATCGTCAATCTCGTATTTCGTGGTCAGGAACGCCGACCAGAGTGTGAAGTTGCGATCCGTGGGGTCTAGCAGAATGGCATTGGGCATCCGGCGGTAATTGCCGACTTCGCTTTCGATGTAATCGAGGCGGCCGCCCAACTTGTAGGTCACGCAGCAGTTGGCCCGCCCTTCATACTGGACAAAAAAGCCGGGATTGATCGAATCTGTGCCGCTCGGCAGATCCAGCGGCGTGTCGAATTGTGTTTGCACGCCGTTGATAAAGATGTTGTTCGTCTCCTGGATCGAATGCCGAGTGTAGCGAATGTCCGCTCCGACCGTCAATTCGCCGCAACCGCATTCGATGTCGCCAAGCGTTCCAGCATAACGGGCCCCGACGATCGATTGATTCGTGTCGGCAACCGTATCGACAACGAGCGGAATGTTGCCCGGGTTCAAAAAGCGTATGCTCGTATCTTGGTCGATTCGTGTGTCGTTGTACCAGGCTTCGATTTTCGTGTGGTCGAAATAGAGCGGACAATAGTCCTCGTATCGCAGGCTGAATCCGTTGGTGACCAAGGCGTCGATACCAAGCGGCTGATTGTGGAAGATCGCGTCGGTCGTGTCCTGGCGAACGTATTGGAATTCGAGTTCCTGGTCCGACCCGATGTCGTAGCCGAGCGTGAATTCAATGTCGCGCGACTCGTAATTGGCGTCGATGACCGAGGCGCCGCCCCCTTCGTTCCCCGATTTGTAGTCGACACCGCCGCGGAACCCGAAGTTCGCTCTCGCTCCCCAATTGCCGCCGCCAACCTCCGCGACCTGACGCCCATAGGCGCCGCCGCCGTTGGTTTCGAAATTCATGACAGTGCGGAATTCCGACACGGCTCCGCCGCAACAGCCGGAGCGAAGCGTGGGAGCGGTCACGATGTCGATAAAGGCCAATCCGGGCCCGTACAGCGCCGAATAAGGACCCTTGACGATTACCACGTCTTCGATGATGCCGGCATCGATCTTGCTGACGATCGAGTCGAGGTCGGGACGGGCCGCGATCCAATTGCCGCCGTTCATCTGAGTGTAAATCTGTCGCGGGTTGTAGCCGCGAATGTGCGGGTGTGTCACGTTAGGACGTCGAAACAGCGAGACGTTGATCGCCTGGTTCGAATCGGCGAGAATCGTTCCGACGTCGTTCGAGGCGCGAACCACGGCCTGCTCGCCACCAACGACCACGTCGCCGGGCGTACCCGAAGCAACCGACTCGCTATGACCCGCGGCGACGGCGTCGAGGCTCAAGCTCAGGTCGCCAAACGGGCTGAACGACGTGGGCGTTACGGAAGCCGTTGCCGGTGCGATCGGTTGTTGCGATTGAATGGGTTCCGGCTGCATCATCGAAACCAGCTGACCGTGCTGGAACTGCATCGAAACGCCGTCCTGTTCCTGGCCGTCGACCTGCGTTCGGTAGATGGGCATGGGCGCCGTAGAGGCGAAGTAGGCCGCGTACTCTTCGGAGGTCGGCTGTTTCAGCGCCGGCTTGGATTGAACCGCCTTTTCCGCCGCCACCTTCTTGATGGTTTCGTCGGTCGCCGATTTGGAGACGGCAACCTTTTGTGAAGTCAGCGGATGTTGGGTTGCACCGGAGCCGGCGTAGTAGTCGGCATAGGCTTGCGATTGAGATTGCGACGTCTCTGGGCCAGCGGCCAGTACGGTATCAATCGTCGCCATGCTCCCCGCAGCAACCAACAATCCAGCCGAAGCTGTTGCGATCTTCTGCCGTAATTTTAGTCGCTTTGCGCCAAACATCCCGAATCCTCCGTGAATCGGCGTTGCATGATTGAGTGTGTGTACTGCCTCGCGGCCGGCTTAGAGCCGACGGCTGCGATTGTTCACGTTATCGGAGTTAAGACGGAAGATCGCCACGAGTTTCCAGCAACATCAGCAAACAGAGTCAAAGCTTAACGAATGTTTTGGTCCTACGGCGTTCGGGTTAGGCAAACTTTGCGGCCTGTACGAAAAGTGCCGCATCGGCCCCGTAATGTCGGGTTCGCGGCCGCTATGCTCACTGGCAGTGGCAATCTGCAATTTCCGCGTGTAAACTAAGAAATTGCGACGCCTTGCCCGCCAGGCACGCGGTGCGATTCCACTCATTCTCGGCGATTAGGCCAGGGAGCGATCTTTCGTGAACGATCCATCGATGGTGCTGGTCGAACTCTTCCGCCAAGGTGATGAAGCGGCGGCTGGCGAAATGTTTCAGCGCTATGTCGAACGCTTGATCGCCGTGGCTCGCAACCGATTGTCAGCCAAGATGAAGCGGCGCGTCGATGCGGAAGATGTTGTCCAATCCGCCTTTCGCAGTTTTTTCGCTCATGCCCAACAGGGGCGGTATGAAATTGAGGAGACTGGTGATCTGTGGCGATTGCTTGTCGTGATTACGATCAACAAATTGCGGCAGAAAGTCGAATATCATACGGCGGCCAAAAGGGGGTTCAATCGCGAGCAAAGCCAGCGGATGGATACCTCGTTTGCGTTTGGCCACGAAGCCGTCGACAAAGGGCCTTCGCCCGATGCCGAGCTGGCTGTCGATGAGGAAATCGAACAATTGACGACCGGTATGGACGAAGTCCAGCGACGTATTGTGGAACTTCGCTTGCAGGGATACGGTATTGAAGAGATCGCCGAAGATGTGGGTCGCTCGGAAAGAACCGTGCGCCGTTTGATGGAAAAAGTCAGGGAGCGGCTCGAACAGCGCATGAGCGAGTCCGCGAGCGCCTGAGATGCCTCCGAATGCGGCGATGCAGCGATTATTTCGAGAGAATCTCAGCCATACGCTCCATTCTTTAGATTAGCGCGATGCCCGACGGAGATTCCAGCCACTGGTTGTTGCCCGACGAAGAGGATCTGGTCGAATGTTTCGAGCAGGCGTGGCTGGGGCCGGAGTCGCCCGATGTCGCTCGATTCGCTAAGGAACATGCGGCGGATTACGATCTGCAATCTCGCCCGCGTCTGTTAGCCGAGTTGATCAAGGTCGATCTAGAATACCGATGGCGCGCCGCGGGCAATTCGACCGTCTCGGTGAGAGAAGACGAAACGGAAATTCATGACGGACTCTCCGTCGATCTCTGGCACATCGAGGATTACGGCTCCAAATTCCCCGAGTTGATCATCGATGTAAGCCTCGTAGCCGAGGAGTATCGCGTACGACATCGGTTTGGCGATGCTCCGCGCCACGAGGAATTCCTCGACCGATTCGATCACTTGGCCTCGTCGCTACCCCGTCATCTGGCAGAAATAGACCGTCAGCTAAGGGCTGCAGCCGGCCGTAGGGCGGGTTCGCAGAAAGCCGACGCGTCCGATGTTATCCTGGCTCCGGCCAGTCAGCCGACGTCGCCGCCTTCGATCATTGGCCGATATGCTGTCGAGCGCTTGCTTGGCGAAGGCGCCTTCGGCAAGGTTTACCTTGCCTTTGATCCGCAACTAGAGCGTCATGTGGCCATCAAAGTGGCGCATGAACGACTGGCG
Source organism: Planctomycetales bacterium (assembly GCA_020427265.1). Taxonomy (GTDB): domain Bacteria; phylum Planctomycetota; class Planctomycetia; order Pirellulales; family JAGQOS01; genus JAGQOS01. Next base: position 24,753 of record JAGQOS010000001.1, on the reverse strand, counting down.
CACAATCCGGAGCACCTGCGTCGCCAACTCGACGAAGCGCGCAAAGCCGCCACGATTTCGCACCCGGGCCTGGTGACCATATACGACGTGCAGCACGACGACGCGAACTGCTTCTTGGTAATGGAGTACATCGAAGGCGATTCGTTGGCGGATCATTTGTACAGCGATTTGCTCGAATGTAACCGCGCCATCGGCTGGCTGGCCGAAGTGGCCGACGCGCTTCATGAAGCGCACAAGCACGGCGTGTTTCATTGCGACCTCAAGCCGGCAAATATCCTGATCGACTCGGAAGGTCGTGCTCGCATCACCGACTTTGGACTGGCCGTGCGAGAGTCGCAACAACGCGCCCATGCCTGGCAAGTTGCCGGTACACCATCGTATATGGCTCCAGAGCAGATCCGCGGCGAAGCACACCGATTCGATGGACGCGTCGACCTGTGGAGCTTGGGTGTCATTCTCTACGAAGTCTTGACGCGACGTCGACCATTCCAAGGCCAGCAGTCTCACGAGTTGTTCGAGGAAATCCTGCATCGTGATCCGAAGCCCCCGCGTCAGATCGACGACGCAATTCCGATTGGACTCGAGAAAGCCTGCCTGCGCTGTCTCGCGAAATCGACGAGCGATCGCTATACCACAGCTCGCGATTTCGCCGAGGAATTGCGACGATGCATGGCGCTCGGCCGGCGCGATTCGCCTCTCGCCTTTTCGTCGACCTCGTCGATTTTTGAATTAAGGACGTCGCACGGCCACGCGGATCGGCCCATCGGGAATTTGCCAACAACGTCTGATACGATCGTTGGACGTAACGCCGATTTGGCGGAGTTGTCGAAGTTGCTAGCCGATGCGTCCTTGGTAACGCTGATCGGGTTTGGAGGACTGGGCAAAACGCGGTTGGCCTGTGAAGCGGCCCACGGACTGCTCGCGGAGTTTCCAGGTGGCTGTTGGTTCGCCGACTTGTCGGCCGCAACTTCGGTCGACGGAATCGCGCAAGTCATTCTCGCAACGTTTGGCGTTACGCCGAGCGAAGGCAGTTCGCTGGTCGACCAGGTTTCCTCGGTGCTCGAGTACCGTGAACCGTTGTTGCTAATCGTCGACAACTTTGAGCAGGCGATTGAGCATGCTGACGCGACAATTGGCCGCTGGCGAAACCATGCGCCCCACGTTAAGTTCTTGGCCACTAGTCGCGAACCACTTGCACTGGCTGGCGAGCGCCAGTACGAACTCGGGCCGCTGACTACGCCAGAGCAGAACTGCACGGGGGTCGAATCGCTCGCGCAATGTGAAAGCGTACGCTTGTTCGTGGAGCGAGCGACCGAGTGCGATGCCCGCTTTCGGCTCGATAGCACGAATGCCGGGCACGTGGGTCGGATATGCCGTCAACTGGAAGGGATTCCGCTGGCGATTGAGTTGGCCGCCGCGCGCACAAAATTGCTCAGCCCGGCACAGATTGTCGACAAGCTGGACCAGAAGTTTCAGCTCCTGCGTTCCTCGCGCCGCGATTTGGCCGTGCGACAGCAGACCCTTGAGAACACAATTCAATGGAGCTACGACTTATTGAGCGTTGCCGAGCAAGCGGCTTTTGTGCAACTGAGCGTTTTTACAGCCGGATTTTTTCTCGAAGCCGCCGAAGCGACGGTCGACATGGAACACTTATCCGGCGCCCCGCTAGTCTTCGACCTGATTCAGGCGTTGCGAGATCGTTGTTTGCTGCGCGGCATGGATTCCGAGTTTGGACCCAGGTTCACGGCGTTTCAATCGATACGTGATTATGGCGTCGCCAAGCGGGAACAGACCCTCAGCGATGACGAAAACCAGGCGTTGCAGCGCAGAGCTGCGCTCTACCTGACGGAATACTCCGAACAGTGGCAGGCCAAGATTCATGCCCGCGACGGGCAGGAAGCACTCGAACGCCTGGCCCTTGAGCGCGACAACCTGTTCGCGCTTCAAGATTGGGCCTTGGCGGCGAATGAACCGGAAATCGCAGCCCGCCTGGGCATCGCGTTTGACGAGTTGCTGGCCGTGCGCGGCCCGGCCGAAGAACGCCGCACGCGGCTTGAAGCCGTGAGTCGCATGGCGAAGGGGCCTTTGGCGGCGCAGTTGTCCGTGGCGCTTTCGCAGGCGTGCCAGGGCGGCGGCGATGTCGAGCGAGCGGAGCAATTGGCCGCCGCAGCTCGCCAGCTTGCCGAGCCGCAGGGAGATTCGTACCAACTCGCCCTGGCCCTGCGGCAGCAAGGTGAGATCGCTCGTGCACACGGACGACATGGCGAGGCCCGCGACCTGTTTCGAGAATCGGCCGACGTGGCTGAGCGAATCGGTGATCGACACGGACTGGCCCTTTCGCTGGCTGCTCATGGATTTCTGCTCGCGCAGAACGGACATCTCGCCGAAGCCCTCGAACAATATCAACGCGCCAGCGCGCTGGCTGAAGAGATAAGCGATGAAAGCGTGAAGGCCATCGTGCTACGACGCGGTGGGCAAGTTCTACTGCAACGCGGACGCCTTGAGGAAGCCGCGGCGTGCTTTGAAAGGGCCGCCACGATCGCTCGACGCCGGGGAGATCGTCGCGCGCTGCACTTGGCGCTAACAAGCCGCGGAGCTGTCTATGCCGAGAGTGGTCACTACGATCGCGCCATCGCCTGCTATGCCGAGGCGGAGCAAGAAGCGCGGACTTTGGGAGAAAAACGTGCGCTTGCCGTGAATCAGGGAAATCGCGGCTTGGCTTTGGCCGATCAAGGCGAATTCGAATTGGCGCTGGCCTGCTACGAGACGGCCGAGAGAATCAATTTGGAATTGGGGGCTCCGGCGGGGGTCGCGCTCAACGTCGGTAATCGCGGCGCGGCGCTGGCTGGTCTCGGTCGGCTGAACGAGGCCCTGCAAGAACTCAATGAGGCCGAGCGACTACACGAACAACTAGAGAATCCCGGGCAAATTGCGATCAACCGCGGTGATCGAGGAATTGTGTACTTGCGATTGGGCCAACCCGAGGAGGCGAGGGATGATTTGAATTCAGCCCTTCAATTGCTCTCGGAACTGGGCATCATCGAGTCGGTTGACTATTTCTGTTTCGTGGCGGCTTTGACCGAATTGGAATCCGGCGCGGCGAACGACGCCGCGGTGAAGACGCTTGGCGATCAAGCACGCGCGTTGGCCGATCGGCTCGGTATCCAGCCAGACGATCCGCGACCCAAGGTCCGCGCAGCTTGGACTTCGCTAGGGCGGGCCTAGGCGCGGTGTCGATCAATCCAGCGAATTGGCTGGCCCCAAAGGCGCCGGTGCGCCTGTTTGAGGCGGAGCAACGCCTCCCTTCGTAGCTGGCGCAGTGGCCGTTGGTGCGGAACTTGTCGGCGGCGCTGCCACATCGCTTTGTGCTGGCGCAGCAACGGGAAAGCTCTGCTGTCGCTCGGTACTTCCGTCGGGACGCCACCAGGTCCATTGGCCAGCTTGAACGCCGTTGGCGTAGGCGCCATGAATCCACTTGGCGCCGTCGGGATGCCACCATTTCCACTCGCCGTGCATCGCCCCGAACAAATAGACGCCTTCGCTTTGCTTGCCGCCGGTCGGGAAGTACCAGGTCCATTTGCCGTGTCGCACGCGTTCGCCTTCCACGCCAACAACGACGCTCGAAGCTTCTCCCAGCCACCATTCGTATTGGGTCTTCACGATTTCCTTTGGTTCCAGGTACCAACCTTCCCAACTCTTGCTTCCCGGCGCGTACCACGCCTCGACGAAGACTTTTTTCCTTCCGTCGATGTACACGGCTTCCGAAACAAGATGCCCCTGCGGATCCCACGCAAATTCTTTGCCGGTTGGAACACCTTGGTCATAGCGCGTTTCGCGCTCCTTCTGTCCGTTGGGATACCACCAGCTCCAGAGGCCGTGGGGTTTGCCCGCCTGGAAATGCCACTCGACGATTTTCTGACCTCGCGCATCGACGATCGTCCAAGCACCCTCGATTTCGTCGTCGACATAATTGGCGGTCGATTTGAACGGTCCTTGATATCCGGCATATTGCGGGCCGGAGATCACCGGCGTTTCGCCCGGCGCAACCCAACGCCACCAATTGCCTTGTCGTTTGCCGTTTACATACTCGCCGCCGCCAACTTCATTGCCGTCGGGATAATAGGCCATCCAGGCGCCGTGGTTCACGAAGTTGTTGTCCACGCCGCGGATCACATGTCGTTCGACTTGTACCGCACCGTTCGGAAAGCGGTCGCGTATGATCTGCGATCCGCCATTGGGCGCGGATTCGCTTGTGGCAGGCGGCGCGTCGGGTTGAGGCGATTGAGTATCCGCCGAATTCTGCGGCGGTTGCTCGATAGCGGGGGCCCTGGACACTTGCGCGGCCAGTGGTTGAGCAACCAAGGCAAAACCGGCAACCATTAATGCAAGAAATCGCGTACTTTTCATTGTATTTTCTCCTTATCAGAATGCTTTGACGAATCGAGGACCAATTCTCGAAGCTTTGACGTAATTGCGGTCTGCCCCTGCCCCCTAAAGCGGGCAAACGGGTTACACAATAAGTTGTCTATCAGGTTTTGCCAAACTTTCCGGACAGCTTCGCCGTATTTTCTTCGCTTGCCGTCAGGATCTGCCCTGTGAGCTACGCTATTCGTACGGTGGCCTTTTGCGGCCAGTTTTTTTGTCGTGGCCCGGCGAAATATCTGGCTGGCTTGCAATCGCCCTATTTGTAGTTGAGAATCTTGAAATATCGCGATTTTACGGGTCCCGGTAAACTTTTTCGATTTTTTTGTCCGGTTGCTGCCGGTAATTCGGATACGGTCGTAGACGGGAATTTGAATTCTTGTCGCAAGCGAAAGTCCTGCTACTTACACGTATCTTTGGTTTTCTTGGTAAAGGGAGATTTGAAATGTTGACTCGACGCACCTTGCTGATGGCGGCCCTGCTGGTTGGTTCGACTGTTGGCGGATGGCAAGTGACATCCAACGACGCCACGGCCAGCCTGTTCCGCTATCGCCAGCGCTACTCGAGCTGGAGCTATTACCCGACTCGCACCTACTATTACCGTTCGTATTACTACAAGCCGTATGCGAGCTACAGCGGCTACAAGTACCACTACTGCATCTACTACCCCTCGCGTCCGCGGTACGTCTACTACTACAACCCGGTTCGCAAGGTCTACTGGGGCCGTTACGACCTGGAAGAGAAGGGCTACTCGATGTTGGAGGAAAAGGACCGCAAGGGCAACCTCGAAGACATCGCTGAGTCGGCCTTCCCGAAACCGGGCGAAATGCCGCAGATTCCCGACTCGGAAGACGGCGTTCAAATCGAGCGACCCAGCGCCGACGACCTCCCCAGTGGCGATCCCCCGGCGGATGCCCCGGGCAATGGCGCTGCAGACGCTCCTAAGTAACTGCATGGCCCGGTTTTAGGCTAAATCGGGCAAGCCAACAACCTGGTTTTCCATGGCGGCGAGAGCTTTGGCTCTCGCCGCCTTTTTTTGCGCGCTGCAAGCGGAATGGTCGCAAGATGTTGCTTTGACTCGCTCGTTGCGAAGCATGGAACGTACGCAAACGTCGTATGCGACCGCGGAAATTGCCGAATTGGAGCGCCAACTCTACATAAATCGACCGGTAAACCGGCAGCTACTGCGCCAGATTCGGATCCATCAATCTTCTTGAATTATTTTCCGAGTTTTTTGTCCGCCAAGTTGCATGAAAACGGATTGCCTACCAGCAGGAAGCACAAGTCAGACACGGAAGTCGGGCAAACCAGACATGTTTCACTTTATTCTTGGGGGAATTGGAAATGGTTCAACAAGCACGCTTTCGGATGATGGGTCGGCTCACGGATGTGAAGGGAATTCAGTTCTGTCTTATTCTGCTGTTGGTCATGATCGTGGCCACGACGGCCAGCACGGCCCTGGCCCAATCGGGTCCCGTGGTCAAAATGACGCGCACCATTACGCTCAATGAAGTGGGCGATGCGAACATCACGCTCGACATTCGCCTGACGACGAATCTCTATACCGAACTAAAGACCAGCTCGCCCAACATGGCCGTACTACTCCGGCAACTTGGCGCCGGTAAGCATTGGGCGCAATTGGAAAACATCGACGGTCGCTTTGACGATGGCGATAGCACCGTGCGAATCGAATATTTACAGCGAGGCCTGGCTCGCATCGAGCATGAAGGCGAGTGGAAGGTCGCCATCGACGATCAGTCGCTCGATCTGATCACGATTGATGATCGTCAGGCGATTCTCAGCTCGACCGCCAATACGGCGTTGGGCCTGGGAACGCTGATCATCAAATTGCAGCTTCCCGAAGGCGCTCACGAAGCCGCCATCGACAGCCGCATGACCGAACTGACCTACGATCTGGATGCCCAAACAAACGAGGGCAACGGCGTAGGTTCCGACTTCGCTGTCGATACGCGGAAAGACGTAATGAGCTGCCTGGCCAAGATCTACGGCAATGAAAAGTTCTCGCAAATGTGGACCGCTCGCAGCATCTTCCGCAATACTGGTGACTCAGAAATCACCGACTACCGCGTTCGCTTCCGGATTGCCGAACACAGCAGTTGGAGCCGTTGGGCTCGCAGCGAAGTTGTGCTCCCCGGGCAAACCGTGGTCGATCCGTTTTTCCCGATCTACGATCTCGAAAAACTCGCCAAGCTCACTGGCACCCGTCCAGCAAGCCTGGAAGTGGAGATTGAATACCGTCAGGCCGACGGCCGCCTGGTGCAAGAGAGCGACGTTCGCCGGATGACGATCCTTTCTCGTAACGAAGCGATCTTTTCGAGCCTGGCCACCGACAAGGCGGTCAGCTTCGCTGATCGGTTCGACAATATTCAACTTGTGCTCGGTTCGATGGTTAACGCCAACGATCCGGTGATTCAGCAACTTGCTGGTGGCGTGAGCCGGCTTTCCGGCGGTGCGGCCGCTTCTTCGAGCGACGACGAAGCCGCCAAGTTCCTGGACGCTCTGTTTAGCTTCATGGGTGACAGCCAAATCGCTTACCAAACACCACCCGGTTTGCTTCGTGACGGCAAAAACGGCCAACACATCAAGTCGGGACGCGACGTGCTCCAGAATCGTGCCGGAACATGCGTCGACCTCGGTGTGCTGTTCGCCAGCACCTGCGAAGCCGTGGGACTGCGTCCTTCGTTGGTGGTTGTTCCTGGCCACTGCTTTCCGGCCGTGCAATTGCCCAGCGGCAAGCTGATCGGTGTCGAGGCAACGATGATCGGCCACGCATCGTTTCTCGAAGCAGTTAAGAAGGGCACGGAGGAACTTCGCGAAGCTCAGAATGGCACGTCGATTATCGTCGACATCCGGGCATTGCGGAACCAGGGCGTGCATAGCCTCGACTTGCCTGCTGTTTCCGTGAGCTTCATGAAGGATCTCGGTTATTCGTTCGAGCCCCGCCGCAACGAAAGCACGCAGTTGGTCAACAACAATCGCAACGTGCCCGTGCAAACGGCTTCGACCACGACAACCTCGACGCCCAATTCGATCAACTCGCCGTTCATCGGATCTTGGCTCTACCGCGGTGAAATCGAAGGGACGCAACTGGAGTTGGTCGCCGTACTAACGGCCAACGGCCAGTATGCCGGTTACATGAAAGTTTCCGGTCCGTCGAGCCCGGTCCGAGAAACACGCGAGTCGGGAACGTTCACGCTCGAGGGTGATACGATTCGCATTACACTCGAAGATGGCACGACAACGACCCGCAAGATCTCGAACGACGACGGAATGTTCTGGGTCTTCTTCGAAGAGATCGACTACTGGATCGGCATGGAACGGACGAACTGAGTCGCACTCGCGAATCGACAACTGCCCGCAAGGGTTGATTATGCGGGTCACCTGCTTCGGCGGGTGACCCGCTTTTTTTGTTCGTCCGGTATTTCTGGGAAAGGCCTGACGGATTTTCTGGAAGTCGTCGTCTTCGTCCCGGTATCCGTAGACCATTCGTTCGACGGCTTTGATCTTGTTGTTGATGCTTTCCAGGCGGCGAATTGGCTGCTCTTGACCCACGGCGGGACATCGAAGACGATTCGCCCCGCCCGTGGGCTCTGCCAGGTCGCAGACGCATGCAATCGGGAACCGGTATTCGGGCCGACGTATATTCCGCGTTTTTTCAGAGCATGGTCGCTTTGTTCGCGGTGGATTCAATCAAAGGGCTTGATAGTGTCGAAATCCCGCCACGCATTTTTCCGTGTATTGTCGTTCTTGGGGTCGCTGCAGCTCGCCGTAGCTTTGCTAGTATTGATAGCAACCGTGCTCGCCGTCACGTCGTTTCTCGAAGCGATTCACGGCAGCGCTTACGTCCGATGGTTTGTATACGAGCAGCCCTGGTTCTGCGGGCTATGGGCGGTGCTTGCCGTCAACATCGCTTGTGGAGCGGTCCGACGTTTTTCGCTTCAACGACCACCGATCGGATTGCTGTTCACGCATGCCGGGCTCTTGGTGCTGCTGCTCGGCATGCTGATTTCGTTCCTGCAGGGCAAGCAGGGAGTGCTGGAACTGGCCGAAGACCAGGAGGCCGGCGAATTCGTTGTGCCTGCCGTCAGCCAGATTACCGCGTCGTGGGTTGGCAAGCCCGACGAACGGCCATTCAAGTTTGCCTTCGACGGTGGTCCGGTTGATTGGACTGCCGGCCACGAACTCGAGGTTGGCGAAGTCGATGGAGTCGGAGCGCGAATCGTGCGTTATTTGCGTCATGCCTCGCTGCGGCACGATTGGGCCCCCGATTCCGCCCGCGCCGGCGGTCCCTATCTCACATTCAAAGTCCTAGGGCCCGATGGCAAAAAGGTCGCCAGCCATTGGCTCAGCGCGGGTCGCTACGGAAACGCGCTTATGGTCGGGCCGCTACGCATTCAGTTGGAGCAAGCCACGAGCGACGCAATGTTGGAGAACTTCCGAGATGTCGAAGAGAAATCGCTCGCCGAACAGGGAAGTCTTACGATCTACTATCAAGATATGGTCAAGCAGGTTTCCGTCCACGAGTTTCTCGAAAAGCGAATTGCACTCGACGACTCGGGCGTGACCATCGAGATTGTCCAATACCTTCCCAATGCCCGGCCAAGTCAGGCAGGCAGTTTCGTCACCAAAGGTGAGCAACCGGGCAATCCGATGGTCGAACTCCAGGTGCACATGCCGGGCGAGGTTACGCCCTTTCGACAAATCGCCTTCGCCAAAGATCCGCTGCTGAATCTCGATGGCGTTTACCCACGCGACTGCCCGGTTAAATTTCGCTACGAACATCCCGCCTTGGATGCGGGCACTTCGGTCGAATTGCTACGCGCTTTGAATGGCGAATTGCTCGCTCGCACATGTCAAAACGGGAAACGCACGTTTCATGGCCAGGTGCAGGCCGGCGGACGCATCGAAGTGTCGAACAATTTCCAAGTTGAAATCGAAGAGTTTTTCCCATTTGCCAAAGAGAAGGTGTCATTTCAGCCGGCCTTTGGCAAACGCGTGAAAAACTCCGAGCCTGCCGTTCTGGTCGAACTTCGAGTGGCGGGAACCACGCACGAACTGTGGTTGCAGCGAAATGTGCCATTGCGCAGCCACGGCACGATTGAAACATCCGATGGATCGCTCTCTTTAAGTTACGGAAATGGCACGGAACCGCTGGGGTTCAACTTGAAACTTACCGATTTCGACCGCCGCCAGGGCCTAGACGGCGCCGGTGATGCGGAGTATGCAAGTCGGCTGCAGCTTGTCGGTCGCGATGGAAAGCCGCTTGACGACGCGGAGATAGGCACGAACCGGCCGCTTCGACATGAACATTTCACCATCTGCCAGGCGGGAGTCGGCGAAAGCAGGCACAACGCGCAAGCGTCGCGATTTACGGTGACATTCGATCCCGGCCGGCCGCTGAAACAGGCGGGCTGTGTCATGATTTTCTGTGGCATTGCCGTCATGTTCGTCCGTCGCTCGATTGCTGGTGGCAAGGATGCCAACGCACGCGTTCGTGCGAGAATCGAAGCAGCAGGAATTTCGACGGCGACGGAAGAATGGAAACACCCGGACGAAACTTGGAGCAAATCGCGAGAAGCGGCCTGATCGTAGACGCGAAGGAAGGAGCATCTTGTGTCACGTTGGATTTCGGCAGCGATATACACGGGTCTGATCATCGGTGCGACCAGCGCCAAGGCGGCGGACAGGCGAGTCGACGTGCAAGCCTGGCGGCCGATTTGCGTTTTGTCCGACGGACGTTTCAAACCGCTCGACACGTTCGCACAAGAGACACTGTGGCGAACCTCGAACTCCCATGGCTTGCGCGATCCGCAGTCGTCCGTGCGCCTCGACGCGACCGCGGCCTATTTGACCATGCTCTTCGAGTGGCAGGGTTGGGACCATTCGCAACGCGACCGCATGCTGGAGCTCAAGGACTGGTGTCCGATCTATTTTCAATTTCACCAGGCTGACAAATGGGACAAAATGCCGTTACTGCCCATCGAAGATGCGCAGCTAAGAGAACGACTTACACTGCCGGCGAAGGAATTGTTGGTTTCTGCAGAACGCCTAAACAAGATTCAAGTGTACGACACGCGCACCGACAAGGCCCTGAGTTTCGATGCCTGGGCAAAACGGTTGATCGATGCCGAGTCGAAAGGCGAAGAATTGACTCGCGTGGAAGTGGAAGCAATCGAACTGGCTGATCGCTACTGGACTTATCAGCGAGCAAGAATGGGACGGCTTGCCAAATGGTTGCCTTCCGATGAAGTCGAGCCTCAACGATGGTTGACTTGCGGACAACTCCTGTTGCAGAAGTTCGACGATGATACCGACCCTTCCGGTGAGCTGCGAAAAATTCAGAAACACTTGCAACAGGCCCGCCAAGCGTTTCTAGCTGGCCACACGTCCGACTTCCATCAAGCCTCGTCCGACTTGGCTGCGGCGTTCGGGCAGATCGGAAAAAAGTATTCCGGTGCGCCGAAAGAATCGGCCATGCAGCTCGAAGTCGCCTACAATCATTGGCGACCCTTTCGTTTGGCCTGGATCAGCTTTTTCGGCGCCTGTTGTTTGTTCTCGGTTCATCATCGGCGCCGACGCGGTTCGTTCTTTGCTAGTGCTCTAATCGCGTACGCCATCGGCCTGATGGCTGTTTTCGCGGGACTCGCGATGCGAGGCATGATCGCCAATCGAATTCCCGCGGCAAACATGTTCGAGACCGTTCTCCTGGTAGCGGGTGGAATCGCTTTGTTGGCATTGGCGCTACAGTGGAGATATCGCAACAAGGCAATACTGGTTGCTGCCTCGATGACCACAGCGATCTTGCTGGCCGCCGCCGACGGATCGCCAGCCGTCTTCGATCCGCGGATGAATCCGCTCGACCCGGTGTTGCGCAGCAATTCTCTCCTGGTAGCGCATGTCTTGGCGGTTTCGCTAAGCTTCGCAGCCTTTGCATTGGGGGCAACGCTGGCGAACCTCACCTTGTATTCGCATTGGCGAAACAGGTCCGAATACACAAAGTTGCGCGCGCTATGCCAGGCAACACTGCTCACAACTCGACTGGGTGTCTTGCTGCTTGTCTTGGGGCTCGGCTTTGGGGCGGTCTGGGCCGATGCCGCCTGGGGGCGGTTCTGGGCCTGGGATCCGAAGGAGGTTTGGTCGCTCATTACGTTGCTCGGTTATCTCGCCCTTTTGCATGCACGTAGTGCTGGCATGGTTGGCGAGAAAGGCTTGGCCGCGGCCTCGATCGTTTGCTTCTCGCTTGTGGTCATGACCTGGTACGGCGTGAACTTCGTACTCGCCGCCGGCGCGCACTCGTACGGATTTGGCGCCGGCGGCACGGGAATGGTTGTGGTCGGGTTGGTTCTTCAATGGACGTTTGCCATCATCGCGTTGGTTCGTAGCCATGTTGCACAACTGCCATCGTGGCCAAATACAGCCATTGAAGCTCAGATGGCGTCGATGCGGGCATAGGTCAAAGGGCACTCTAAGCTGGCCTCCTGTTGCTGGCGTTTGCGAGCCGTCCACCCTGGCGCAGTTGCGCCACGACGTCTCTTTTCAGAGCGAGGTAATCTAGGCGAGGTGCGCCGACCTTGCTGAGTCTGCCTCTAACTTGCTCGTTCGCCGTACGCATAAGTCGGTCCACCGGCTCCGGTGTGCAACGCAGCGGAAGCTACCCATTTTTTGTGCGGTACCGCGCGCCGGGAGTGTGCAGCACGACGATCTGCATGCAGTCTTGGCAAATGATTGCAGCTCCGGCGATTTTCATTCAAAACGCGGCCGAGAAAGGTCGAGAATCGATGATGGACACAAAAACATGGTTTCTCTTGCCAGCCCGAGCTAGCTAGCGTGGACGCTTGGCAGAGTGAACCATCTCTCGTGGCGCGGACGTGCCAAATGGCATGGTCGAGCGATGCAGAGGCCAAGACCCAGGAGGGGACTTGTGCCGTTGATGTGTCGATACGGTGAATTACACGCCGCTTGTTCCTTGAGCGGTTTGACACGGAGGTCTAGTTGTGCGGACTACCATTCGGGTTCCGGGATTTCGTATCCGGCAAGGTCTGGTTTGGCTTTTTGCGGCGGTTTGCGTGCTGCCATTTGCTTCGTGCAAATCGTCTTCCACCAAGGCCGAACGTGGCGAAGTCGACACGAAGTCGGCGTATTGGCCAAAGCCTCAGGGGCAGTTCCAAGAGGTGCAATTGGCGGCGCTCCATGTGCCTGTGCCGCAGATTGAAAATGCCGAATATGTCAACGACGACACGTTGTGCATGGTCTGCCACGAGACCTATGTGAAGACGTTTCAGCACAACATTCACCGTGGCCAATCGTGCGAGCAGTGCCATGGACCGGGTAGCCGCCACCTCCAAACGCGCGGCAAAGAGCCTGGTTCGATCCTTAGCTTCAAGACGCTGCCGCCGGCACAAAAGTCGGAACTCTGCCTGAAGTGCCATCAAGAGGACCAGTGTGCTCCCGGCGGGCGCTGGCGCAATTCGGTGCATGCCCACAACGGCGTGGCTTGTACCGATTGCCATACGGGCCATTACAACGTTCCACCAGGAACACCTGCTACGACGGACTTGGAGAGCGCCGAAATTCGTCGCCTGCCGCCGCATCAGCTCGTGAGCCTGCAAATGGAGACCCCCGCTCCAGACATGGCGACCCTGCGAGCCAATTCGCACCACATGGGCGCGATCTCGCCGCAAATCTGCTATCGCTGCCACGGCGACATGGAGCAGTACGAGCACGTCGCGCATCCGCATCAAATGCTCGGCCAGAACTCGTTCACCTGCGCCACTTGCCATGATCCCCACGGCAAGATTCGTCATGAGTCGCGTACGCAATTGTGTTTGGAATGCCATAAAGACGCGCCTACGATGGCCTGGCACTCCTCGTCGCACAGCCTGCACGGCGTTGCGTGTACCGACTGTCACAACCCCCATCCGAAAACCGGCGTGGCCGATGTCGTAAACATTAGCCACACGAACGTACGACGGGCGCCGCGGATGCCGATGTCGGTCGACGAGCCGAACGTGTGCTTCGGTTGCCATCCCAAGATCTACGCCGAAACGTCTATGCCTTCGCATCATCCGATCAAGGAAGGAAAGTTGGTCTGCTCCGATTGTCACGATGGCCACGGACAGGCGCACGGCAACTTGAAAGAGGCGACTACGAATCAACTTTGTTACAAGTGCCACGCTGAAAAGCAGGGACCCTTTGTGTACTCCCATCCTCCCGTGACAGAAGACTGCGGAATATGTCATAACCCGCACGGCACAGTAGCCAATAATTTGCTGCACCAACCTGCGACCTTCCTGTGTTTGCGATGTCACACCGGGCATCGCGTGGGGCCAACCTTTGGTCCGCACACAGGCGCCGGCGTGGGCGATGTTGGAACAACGCCGAGTATGCAGGCGGCGTTCTACAGCGACTGCACACAATGCCATGCCCAGATACACGGCAGTGACCTGCCCTCGCCGCACTTGCCGAGATCGTTTGCTCGGTAACCAAGGCGAGTCCGGGCGCGAGAGCGCCCGGATACCTGCGATGTTTGTTTGAAACCCACGACAGAGATTTACCCTTGGCGCAATCCCCGCTGCGCCGAGACCCGCGAAAGTAAATCGGAATCTAGGACCATGAAACGCATATACTTCTTGGCCATTGCCCTCGTGCCGACCGTCGCCGCCCCGCTGGATGCCCAGACATCGGGTGCGACAGGAAGCTGGATCGGTTTCCGCGACAAACCGGCTGCTGAATCCGCGGACCACGCCGCCGTGGCTTTCGAATCGGGTGGCGCGCCAGGCGAACAGGCTGGGGCTGTGCAATACGAAGCGCAGCAGACGGCCGGAATTCTGTCCGCGCCCTGCGACAACGCGGCTCCCTGCGATCAAGCCTGTGGCGCGAGTTGCGATTTGTGCGACAGCGGTTGCGGCGATTGCTGCAACCCGGTGCGTTTCTGCCTCGACAATTCCTGTTGCTGCGCCCCGAACATCTGTCGTTTCGATGGCCCCGGCGATTGCTCCTGCTGCACGACTAGCGAGTACTGCCTCCATCCCTGCGCCGGCAACAGCGGCGGATGCCATCAAACCGGCAATTGTGGCGAATGGCAATGCGACGGCTGCTATTGCGATGTAAACGCCTGCGACTGCGGTCCCATTTATGACCCCACTGAATACCTCGACGGCCCCATAGTTCGCTTCGGGTATTGGGGCGTATCGACCGACGGCGACCTGGAAAAGGTCGGCGAATTTCAGGAACTCACGTCGTCGCCGTTCTGGGACGTCGACGGCATGCGCAGCGACGGCGTACGCACGCTCGACTTCACACTGACCGGCATGGACAACGAAGCTACCGACGCGCGTGCCTATTACTTTGGACCGCGCTTGACCGCCAAAGTCAAATTCAATCGCTTCCTCCGTCGTCTGGATCACGACTTGCTCGCCGGCGCCGACCTCAACGGCGCGGTACCCCCCGGGCCGGCCGACGCCGTGGTGACGGAAGACCTGAACACCGGACAAGATTATGCGATTCGCGTCGAACAGCTAAACGCGCGCTTTCAGGGCAAGCTGACGGACAACATCAAATGGCGGCTGAACACCTGGGGCATGCGCAAGTTCGGCGAACGTCAAGCGAACGCCGTGGGGCATTGCTACAACGTGGGCGGCGGCGGACCGACCGACAACACCTGCCACTTGCAAAGCCAACGCCAGAAGATCGACTGGCTCACGATGGAAGTTCAGCCGGTGATCGAAGCTAGCTACGACAACCTTACGGTCGAATACTCGCGCACCATGCGCAGCTTTGAACAAGCCGATGGCGCTGCGACGCGCGTCTACTCGCACTTCAGCTATTCGCCCGCTAACGACGTCGACGGTGACCTGTACCGCTATGCCTACGTGCCCGAGAGCTTCACGCAGGTCGATCGCTTGAAGGTCAGCGCCCAGTTGAACGACTGCAATCAACTCTACGCCAACATGTACCTTGGCGACACAAAGAACGAATTTCGTAATACACGCCGGGAGTTCGCCGGCTACGATGTGCGACTGATCAACACCAGCTTCGAACGCATGAAGCTGATCGGTTTCGTCAAAATGGACGACGAAAACTACGATTTGCCCACCGACTATCTCACCACGGCGCCCTGGGGCACAGTCACCGGCAATCCCGCTCAGAGCGAACCGGGGGCCGTTGTGCGGCAGGTCGACTACAACCGAGTTCGCGCGGGTGTGAAGAGTCAATGGAGCCCGTGCGGAAGTCCGCGCGACCGCTTCTCGCTGGTTTCCGGCTACGAGTACTCGTCGATCAACCGCGACTATGCCGAATACGATGCACCGCTTAACGGCACGTTTGTACAGCCCGATACCGTGGCCCATCAGATCGAGTTCTCGCCGAAATACCGTTTCTCGCAAACGTTCAACGGATTTGTCCGCTACCGCGGCCGGTTCGTCGATATGCCGATCCGATCGATCCACGACGGTACGGGCACGTTCAACTCGAACCAGCCGGAACAGGTTCATCTGGTCGAACTCGGCGGTACTTGGACGCCCGCATCGAACCTGATGGCGACGGTCCAGATTGGCATTCAGGACAGTTGGCACGACTCCGAGGGCATCAACTTCGACGAAGAAAGCTATCCGTTGATGGGAACATTGTGGTATGCACCCACGAACCGGCTCTCTTTCACCGGAGCCTATGCGTACTTCTCGAACTGGATTGATCAGGATATCGAGATTTCGTTCCGCAACAATCCTGCCGTTACCGAGCAGACCCGCTGGTCGTACGGCGGTGAGAATTACCTGCTAAGCCTGGGCGCCAACTACGCCTGGACGCCTTGCCTGCAACTGGTCGGTGGCGTGGAGTGGAATCGCGGTGTCAACGCCTTTTCGGTGCCCGCCTCGCCGGCCGGCGCCGATTGGTCGGCCCTGCCCGGGCTCGCCGACGTGCGTGTGAACACCACGCGCTTCCATGCCGGTGTCGACTATCAGGTGATGCGGAGCATGGATACCTACTTCCGCTACGTCTACTTCGACTACGAAGACAAGTCGACGAGCATCAACAGCGGCACGGCCCACATGTTCCTGGGCGGACTCAGCTACGCGTTCTAAGTCGCGATGCTACTCCTTGGAGAGTAGCGTCGCCGCTTGGCGGCAACGCGTGGTTACCGAGTCGAGCAGTTCCATCGCAAACGTGATGTTGTGCAGTCCGTTGCCGACTTTTACCATCCGCAGATCGGCCTCGGCATCGCGTATCAGCTTGGCGGCTTCGTCGCGTACTTCAGCCGGCAGTTCAGTTTTTTCGTCGAGCAACTTCTTGGCGTTGGCATAGGCGCTGTCGGCGTCTTCCATGACCAGTTCCAGGCCGAGCTTCCATTTCATAAACGTGTCTTCGTGCTTGTCGCCATGACACGCAATGCACGACTGTTCGGTCGCCTTGACAATGCCGCCGTGCAAATCGTCGGTCAGTTCTGTATGGCAGCCACTGCAATTCGTTCGTGATCCGAACATCAAGTTGGGCTCGCCTTGCACGGCGCCGCTGCCGCTGTGGCCCAGTAGCAAACCGACTTGTTCGGTATGATGGTTCGGATGGCAGCGCGCGCAATCGGCAAGGGCGGAAGTAAGGAAGTTCCCTTCCTCGCGAACAAGCTTGTGCTGAATTTCGGCATGGCAATCCTGGCACTTGGCCTTTTGCCGTTCAACGTGCACGCTGTGATAGTGCTTGACGAGGTCGAGCGTGAAAGGCTCTTTCCAGTCCTTGAAAAACTCGGGACGGTCGTGGCAGCGCTCGCAGTCGCGGCGTGTTACGGTTGCATCGTGTTGGATTGCGTCGGCATGGCAGGAAATGCACGCCACTTTGCGAGCCAGCATGTCGGTATGATTCATCATGACCGGCTTCGCCGCGGCCGCATCATCGTTGTCTTCGCCGCCTTTTAGCTCCTTCTCCGCGTGGACAAGAATCTCGCCTTGCGGCGGAGTATGGCAGGAGAGGCACGTGCTTGTGCCCGTATTGTAGTCTTCGTTGTTGAAGTGACACGTGTAACAGGTCGTCGTTGCAACTTGGAAGTGATGCCCGGTCTTGCCGTTGAATGCTTCCTGGTTCGGAGAGCTGTAGGCGTGGCAATTCGTGCACTGCAGATCATTTAACTGTGTAATGCGTACGTCGCGATGCAGGAGCTGCGAGTACTCGACGAGTGTTTCGCGATCCACGGTCGATTCCCATTGTTCGCATTGAGCCACCATGGCATCGTAGCGCGGCTTCGCCGACCCGGCGATCGATCCCAGGATCTGTAATTCGTTGAAATGTTCCTCACCTAGCGTATCGCGCAATTGTTTTTGCAATTCTTCGAGCCGCGCTTGCTGAGGCTGCTCCATTTCCTCCGTGCGCGCCAAGTGCTTGGCGTGGCTGAACTTGACCGTGCCCACCTGAATGGCTTTGTCCATGAACTTCTTGTCGCCGTGGCACTTGGCTGTCAGGCAGCTTAGGTTGCTCACATAAGCGCGGGGTCTCCCAGATCCGTAGCGGCCGCTAAAGTAACTGGTAACCTGGCTCAAGCCGCGGAACTTGGCTTTGATCGTCGTACGTTCGCCCGGCGCATAATGACATTCGACGCAAGCGACATCGAGTTTGCTGCCATGCAGGTCGGCGGACCAGGACGCGTAATATGGCTCCATGATATGGCACGAGGCGCAGAAATCGGCCTTGCTCGTTTCATGTTCCGCCACGCCGAGGACGCTTGCCCCGAGGACCGACAAGATCGCAAACGCGATGAACAGGCGTACCGCCCAGCGCCGCTTGCGGCTGGGTGCGGGCGATGGATTTTCTTCGGTTGATTCCGGCTTCTTGTCTTGATCCGACATGGAGACGATCCTTGGTATGCGGCGAGCCTGTCGATCTGCTGAATTGCATTTCGTGATCGAGGCGAAACGCAGTCCCAGCCGATCGTGTCATGGAATCCAAAATATAGTTGGTTCGGTTCGTGCGCCCAAGACCAAGCTGAGCTCCAATGCCGAACCGGCGACACGCAGACCTCGCCGTTGCACAACCCTAGCGCCAGGGCAAGCGATGAGCACGGCCCAATCACGCCTCGCGTCTTCCTGCGCAACGCGTGTGGCGAAGCGAAGCGGAATAACAAACCGGGATCTCAACCGCGCGATCGCAAAAGTGCGCTATTTGTCGTACGGCGGATGATCCTTGTGGCCGTTTGCCGTATGGCATTTGACGCACGCATTCCCTTGGATGATCAAGTGAATCGTGCTGCGCACATAGGCTTCGTCTTCGCCCGAGAGTTTCGCCGTGCCGAAACCTTTGGCGATTTCGCCGTGCTTGCTACCCGGGCCATGACATGCCTCGCATGAGGTTCCCGCCAAGTCGGGTGTGGTGCCGATGTCTTTGAATCCGGTATCCTGCCCATGTCCAGTGGAGTGGCACGCCAAGCAGCTTGTATCCGCCTGGTATTTAGCCGGCAAGATTTCGAAACCTTTGGCGTGCTTCGTCTGACGCCATTTCAGGTATTGATCGAAGTGACATGCCGCACACTTTTTCGAACCAATGTAGGTTTGTCCTTCGGGTGGCGAGGCCAGCGGCTCGGCGCCTAGAGACTGGGAGACGGCTGACGATACGAGAATCGCCAGGCAACTAATACCGAGGATGACGCGCAGTCCCGACCGCGACTTGGGCCCCAGGTGTCGAATCTTCATGATGTTTTCTCCCGCAATGGATTACCGATACTTGTTTGTATATTTTGCTGCACTATCGAGCAACCGAAGCAAAACGCAAATTACGACTTCGGTCGAATTCGCCAAGACCCAAAGTTACGCTCCATATTGAATGATACGTTACCCTTTCGCAAGCGCTTCGATTCCACGGCTCGTGGGCATGACCGCAGTTTCGGCGGAGCGCCGGCAATCGCCACGTCGCCCGGCGCCGTAGCTCGAGCCGTGACCCAACACGTAAGTCCAGGATCAAGTCCCAGCGCCCCTGCTGCAAATGCCGGACCAACACCGGCTAGGTTTTGGACAAGTTATGGTTTTTATTAAAGTCACTCACGGCACGTTGCATCACGTTCGCGCGCAAATCGAGATCTAGAAGCACTAAACCCGACTAATGTTCCGCCTGCGATTGTCCGAGACGTTCTGCCGAATGGCAGTCATTCTGGAGCAACGGCATGTCGATATGGTGAGCAAATCCGCACAGTTGGCACAGACGAGCACCATCGGAACATGCCCAGGGTCGTTTCTCGGGCAGGAATCGAGCGATCGCCGCACACTTGAGGAATGTTAAGCTGCCCGTTGCTCGGGCGTAGCAGGCTCGATCTGCTCGGGCTCTTTCGCCCCATACGATCCGGCGACCTTGCGTAGCCGCAACCCGATTGTCAGTGCGGTGATCAGAGACGCAAGCAAGGTCAAGGCTACCCAGCGCGCATACGTTGTCCAGGCGAGCGGGAGATCGCCTAGCTCAAGTTTCACGACAAATCCCTGTTCCAGATTGCTCCCTTGAGCGCGGAATTCGACGGAATGTTCGCGATTCTCGGAAATCGAGTCCAGGTTGCACTGGGCATCGTTGGCCAATTCGCCAGGCAAACGGAGCGAAAACTGATCCACCGGCAAATCTAAGGTTCGTTCGATTAGATAGCGGCGGCTTTCGAAGGGAAGGTAATAGGTGAACTTCACCTCGCGTTTGCCCGGCGTCCAAGGCATGTCGGTCTGCAGGGTCGTTTCGCCAAGCGTAAATTGGCGTCCGTAAAACTCCTCGGCAAAAACGACCTTGGCGAAGTCGGGCGGCAACGAAAGCCGTAGAGTTACGGGCGACGCTCCCTCCTCTTCGCTCTTGCCGACGTAGGATCGAAGCGACGGATTCTCTATGAGAATGGTCTCGGTAACGCGCAGCATCCCTTCGTCGCTTTCGACTTCCATCGAATGGCGTTTCGCAATCAGCGGATTCGGTTCCGCCACACAGTCGTGAGCAACGATCGTTACGTCGGCTTCGGGTGCGATGGGAATCAGTCGTACGCGCTTGCCCGGGTAGTGGATGCCGTTCCAGTTGGCGCCGGGAACGAACGATAGCCCGAGATCGGCGGGCAGCTTTTCGAAACGAAACCGACCCGACTCGTCGGTTGTTGTTTCACCAACAGGGACAAGCCCGTTGGGCTCCACAAGTCGCAAGATCACCTGGGCGTTGGGAATCGGTTCGTTGACCTGCGAGCCGTTGAGAACACGTCCCTGAACTACACCGCGTTCCGCGGCGGCGGCCATTGTCGCCACGCCGAGAATAACGAGAAAAGCGAATCGAATCGGCATATTTCACTCCCTTGGGCCCGTAGCCAGCCACGCTAGCTGTCGGCTTATGCCGCTCGTCGCGTCTGTTGCGAGTGCGAATGATTCGTTTCGGTCGTGGCATCGAGCTGCGATTCCAACTCGTGTAACTGTCGAGCGAGGTGACGTTGGTGTACGCCCAGCCAGCCAACATAAAGCGCAAGGCTGCCGCCAACCACGCCAAAGGCAATTGTAAGAAACTCCATGACCATGATTCCTTTATCAACGCTTGTAGGTCGTGTCCGTTTTACATCGCCGGCCTTACCGTTAGGCAACGCGCGGTTACATGCGAACGCCTTGTTCAAACAGCAGCCGTTGCCGCAGCGCACGAATACGGTGGCCCATTTGCAATTGCACACTGCGACGCACGAGAAGGTAGGCAAAGAAGCAAGTAAGCGACACCATGCTCGCCAGCAGAACGCCGCGCATCGTAGGATCCATTTCTGGTGATACAGGGTGCATGCCGCGGAACCAGCGTGTCGCCATCGTGATGATGGGAATGTCCAACGCACCGACGATCGCCAAGATGGCGCAAACGCGCGCCTGTTGGCGATCGTTGTCGATACTTGATCGCAGCAGAAAATAGCCGGCATAGATTGTCCACAGAATCAGCGACGACGTGAGCCGAGGCTCCCAGGTCCACCAAGTGTTCCAGGCCTCGTGAGCCCAAAGTGATCCGGTGATCAAGGTCAGCGTCGAGCAAAGCCAGCCGACTTCCGCAGCGGCACGTCCCCAGTGATCCCAGCCTTGGTCGCGCCGAACGAGCAGCGCGAGCCCTGCGGCGGCAGCCAGTAGCATGCCGAACATTCCAAAGGTCGCAACGGCGACGTGAACGTACACAATGCGTTGTACTTCGCCCATGGTCTTTTCAGCAGGAGCGACGCGCAAGATCAAGAAGCCAACACCTGCCAAAAGAGCGGCAAACAGTATGCCTCCGAGCGGTTCGAGTCGGCCGCATTTCAGTTTCTGCAGTTCCATCCGTGAGATCCTCAATTCGGCGTCAAATTAGCGTTCGAGAACGAAGTCGAACAGCAAGACTCCGGCAGTCAGGTTGATTAGCGAAAACGCGGCCAACAACTGAAGCCAGCGACCAAACATATCGCCCGTGTCGCCTCGTAGCAGCGATGCCGTGGCGTCGGACGCGCCCAGCAACACAGGCAAGGCCAACGGCAGCAGCAGCAGCACGACCAGGTTGCCCCGCGAACGTAGCGAGTTGGCGATCGCTCCAACCAGCGTGCCGGCGGCAGCCAGCGAGGCGCAAGTGAGCATGGCCAACAGTGAAGTCGCCGGCCATTGCTTGAGCAATGGAGCATCGGTAAGCACAACGTACATCGGCAACAGTACGCAACTGAGAATAGCCAGCGAGATAAAGTTGAAGGCGAATTTGGCCAGATATAGCGTCGCGCCCTCTACGGGATACATTCGCAGCGCGTCCCAGCATCCGTCGGCCTGTTCTGAACTGAACGAGCGTTCGATCGGCACGGCGCCGCCAAAAAAGATCGCCAGCCACAGCATGCCACCGGCAACTTGCCGAGACAAGGCTGCCGGCAGGTCGAGTTGCATTTCGATGGCCATCAACATGAGCAAGCCAA
This sequence comes from Planctomycetales bacterium, assembly GCA_020427265.1. Lineage (GTDB taxonomy): Bacteria > Planctomycetota > Planctomycetia > Pirellulales > JAGQOS01 > JAGQOS01. Next base: position 2,435 of record JAGQOS010000001.1, on the reverse strand, counting down.
GCAACGCCATCGAAGGCCAGGCCGCGCGTGAGCGATATTCGCGCTGCAGATCCTTGCGTACCAAGAACCACCATTGGCCGAGATGAAAATAAACGGCGTTCATGCGGCGGCCCTCTCGTTGTGTGGATGGAGACCGGGGCGAAACGCATGCATCGAACTTGGGCCCGACTGGCCGGACTCGCGCTCGCTCAGCCGGCCTGCGACAATTTCCAAAACCCGATCGGCCAGCGAATCGGCACGGTTTTGGTCGTGAGTGGTAAAGCAGACGGCCGTCTCTCGCGATCTCAACTCGTGTAGGATCTGCGACATCCACTGCCTTGAATTCTCGTCCAACCCCGAAAACGGTTCGTCGAACAGCGCGATCCTCGGAGCATGCAGCAGGCCACGCGAAACAGCCAATCGTTGCCGCAAACCATGCGACAATGTCGCCGTGGGTTGATGCTGCCATTCGTCGAGCCCTGCGTATCGCAGCGACGTCGCGACCTTTTTCTGCGGCGAGGCTAGGCCGTACATGCGAGCCGCGAAGAGAAGGTTTTCTCTCGGTGTCAGCTCGGGATAGAGGAATCGTTGATGGGCGATGAGGCCGACGCTGCGGTTCGCGTTGGCTTGCCCGAGCGACGATTCGCCGAACCAGCGCACTTCGCCCGCTGTGCATGGTTGCAAGCCGGCGAGACAGTGAAGCAGGGTTGTCTTGCCCACGCCGTTCGTGCCGATTAACGCTACGGCTTCACCAGGACCAATTTGCAAATCGACGCTGCGCAGCACGAGCCGCTGGTTATACGCTACACCGAGTTGTCTCGCTTCGAGAGGGATCATCGTCTGCTGTGCATGGGTTGTCGTGAGCCCTCCTGGGCTGCTTGGTTGTGGTCAAGTATGTGTGGTCGCTTGATCGGACTGCGTAATTTCTCTTCGCGCGTCGCCACGTCGGTCGTTTTGGAAACAGGAATTAGCGAAAGCGTTGCACCGCAAATCGTGATTAGTCCGCCGAGCCACACGAAGCGCATGAGCGGATTATCGATCAGCGTGAGCGAGACAGCGCCGCTGGTATCGCCGTATTGGAGGATCGTGTAAAAGTCGCCGCTCCAATCGGAATGGATCGCGACTTCCGTTGTCCATTGTTCCTGGAGCCGGTATTGATGTCGGGCCGGTCGCAGGCGGTAGACACCCGCTTCGTCGGCTATCTCTAGCTCTGCTTCGACGACAAACTTATCGTCGAGTTCACGTTGATGCAGCTTTACGAATCGAATCTCACGATTCGCCCAGCGCAAACTGTCGCCAGGACGCATCTCCGCTTCGCGCCGCTGGGTCGCCAGCGACGAACCCGTAATGCCAATCGCCAGGCAAACGAATCCCAGGTGGATGATGTAACCGGCATACGCGCGACGTTTCTCGCGCAAGGTCCGCATTGCGCCCAATAGGGGCCGGTGTGGGAACTTCGCCATTGCCTCCTGAACCAAAGCGACGACAAACGTGATCACGGTCATCGCCGACAACGCCGTTACGGCCAAGCCCTGCCATTGCCGCACGCCCAGAAGAACCGCCATGCCGGTCAACGCCAAGGCCGCGGCCGCCGAAGCCATCAACATCTTGCGCTGCGAGGGTGTCGGCGCTGCGCCCCAGCGCAGCAAAGGAACGGCGGCTGTCACAGCCAGCAACGAGAGACCGATCGGTGTCAGCACGGCGTTGTAGAAGGGAGCTCCGACTACGCCTTGCCGATCGAATACATACATCGAAAGCGGCAACGACAACGTGCCCATGAGCACGACGGCGGTAAGCAGCAGCAGCAAGCCGGTGGCGATGACGATGAGCGTTTCTCTGGCGACGAGGCTGCGCATCGCTCCCGTCGCCACGAGCGATTCGCGCCGCGAAGCACCGAGAATGAGGCCAGCGATTACCAGTAAGGCCATCAACGCAAGAAACATCCATCCAATCGGCGATTCGCTGAATGCATGCAAGCTGCTGAAGATGCCGCTGCGTGTGAGGAACGTGGCGAAATTGCACAGGGCAAACGTACCAATCGCCAGCGACACGGCGGTCTTCTTCATGCCGCCGCGTTTGCGCCAAACCATGAGCGCGTGGATTAGGGCGGAGCCTGTAAGCCAAGGCATTAGCGATCCGTTTTCAACGGGATCCCAACCCCAGTAGCCGCCCCAGCCGAGTTCTTCGTAGGCCCAGTTTGCGCCGAGCAGGATGCCGACTCCCAAAGTCAGCCAGGCCACGAGCGCCCAAGGGCGAGCGAGCATCGTCCACTGGGGGTTCAGGTTGGTTTGTCGCAGCGCGGCGAACGCCAGCGCGCAGGGGGCCGCCCACAGGGAGTAACCCGCGAATACAATCGGCGGATGAATCATCATCGCCGGATGCTGTAGCAGCGGGCTAAGCCCGACACCTTCGCGCGTCGTGGTAACGCTCGCCTGCATGGGATCAGCCGCGAAGAC
>JAGQOS010000019.1 GCA_020427265.1 Planctomycetales bacterium | reverse complement strand
GAGGCGTGGCGATGAAGTCGAATCTGCACAACGTGCTCTTCCAACCGGCCACAACGAAGTTCTGGGTGGCCAATGCCGCGGCCGACGGCAGCCCGGCGGCCGAGCAGAAGTATTACGCTTTTCAACTCAGCGAACTACTGGCCCGCAATCCGGACCCGGGTAGCGAGGATCTGGCCGCGACGAAACGTGTGGCGAAAGCCGTGGCGGCGGAATAGTCGCGTCGTCTGCTCGGATGAAATCGCCGCGCCTTATGGCGACGATTCCGCCCGCACCTGCCATTGCTCGTTGAAGAAATCGGCGGCGACGACCTTGCCGGGCGCCGAATCGCTGGGCGCGATGCGAATGTCGACGATCGCCCAATCGGGCAGTTTGGGATTCTGCAGCGAGTTGGTCCGGTCGTGCGCTTCGCGATGTGTCGGGCCGCTGTTGAGCACGACGTAGCGTTTCGGATTCTCGGGATTCGGGCAGATCAGCAGCGGCACGTGATGCGCCGCGGCAAACGATCGATCACCGGCGCGCACTTCGCCAGCACTCCACGCGAGCGGCAAGCGGTCGGCGACTTCGCTCAGTAGCCGATTCGACTGTGGATCGCCAAATGCGATGAGATGGAAACCTTGCCGGTCGGCGTCGGTCAGTTCGTCGTCGCGTTTGATGCGCGGCTCGCCGCGATAAACGGCCCGCCAGCGCGCCAGGAAATGTGCCAGTTCGAACTCGACCCAGCGTTTGACCTGGGGCGAGCCGAATTCGCCGCTGGGCGTGACCACGAGAAACGGTTCGAGGAACGCGTCGTCGATCGGCCCTTGCAATCCATGACGTTTGTGACCGACCGGCGGTTCGTCGGCGTCGGGCGCAACCCAATGCCATCGCCCCTGCTGCTTGGCCAAGCGGAGCGAAAGCTGGTCGGCACCCAGCGTGAGCTGTTGCCCGTCGATGTCGATCGCCGTGCCCTGCGCATAACGCGGGCGGCTGGCATCCGACGGGGCGAGTTGCAAAGAGCGAACATTCTTCGTCGCGATAACCAGGCGACCGCCTTCCGTGCGTTGCGCATCGATGCGCGCGTCGCGCCAATGCTGCTCCATCGCCAGCAGTTCGACCCAGTGCATCTTGTTGTAGCGCAGCGTCGGTGTTTGCAAATGGACTTCGCGCGGGTAGCGATCGCGGCCGCGCTTTACGGCATCGGCGAGGAACGTTTGGACTTCGGCCAGCGAGTCGGGATGGTACTTGTGACCCATGCCGGGGCCGATGACGTGCTTCAATTCGTAATCGTGCTGGGCCAGGGCCGCGGCCATCACGTCAGCCGCTTGTTTTTGCTTGTCGATCTCGCCGCTGTAGGCGATCAACGGAACGTTGAGCAAATTGCGCGCGTAGTTGGGCACATCGTAGGTTTTCCACAGCGTCTGCTCGAACGGCGGCGGCAGCGCCTCGTCGGCAATCCGATTGTAGAGCCGCGTTTCGGCAAACCCGGCGCCGGTGTGAACGGCGGCAAAGTGATCGGTGTAATGGGCGCCGATATGCCACGCGCCCGCGCCTCCCATCGAGAAACCGGCCAGCACAACGCGGTCGCGATCGATTTCGACCTTGCGGCCGAGCGCCTGGAGCGCTTCGAACACATCGACCTCGCCGGCCGATTTGAAGCCGATGCAATGCCGGCCGAAGGGATGGAGCACGATCGCATCGTCGACCTGGAGCTGGCCGGCCCGCGTCGCCCGCTGCTGCAAGAAGTGCAAGTCGGTGGATTTGTCGCCGCGGCCGTGCAGCCAGATGTAAACCGGAACGCCATGGCCCGCTGGCACACCGTCGACGAGCGAAGCGGGTATTTCGGCCGCGTAGGGCTGCAGCGAACCGTCGATCACGGAGCGAAACCCGCCGACGAACAAACCCCGCGGCTCGCGTAGCGGCAGGGCGTCGTCGCCCAGGTGCGACAAGCGATACGCCGCCTGAGACAACGCCCAACGGGCCTTTTCCAAATCTTTCTCGCTGTAGAACTCGCGATGGGCGATCGCGTATTCGACCGCTTTGAGAAACACTTCGGCGTCGGGCAAGTCGAACGAGATCAGCCGTCGACCTTCGCGCAGCGCCGTGCGCCGGGTGTCGGTGCGATGCTGTTCGCACAACCCGTGCAGCCGGGCCAACTCTTTTTTCAACGGGTCGATCTGTTCGGCCGTTAATTCGATCCCCGGCGGCGGCAACCGCCGCACGATCGGCGCCCAGGATTCGTCGGCCTGCACGACCGGCAGAAGTGCAACGCTCGACAAGACAACGGCAGTGCGGACAACAATGATTCGTAACATGCGATCCTACGCCAGAATGTCGTGCAACACATTGCCATACACATCGGTCAGGCGGAAGTCGCGGCCGCCGAAACGGAACGTGAGACGCTCGTGATCGATCCCGAGCAGATGCAGGATTGTGGCGTGCAGATCGTGGATCGACGCGCGATTCTCCACGGCATGGTAGCCGAATTCATCGGTCGCGCCGTAGGCCACGCCCGGCTTCACGCCGCCGCCCGTCATCCACATGGTAAAGCCAAAGGGGTTATGGTCGCGGCCGTTGGCGCCCTGGGCGAACGGCGTGCGGCCGAACTCGCCGCCCCAGACCACGAGCGTGTGCTCCAAAAGCCCGCGCGCTTTGAGGTCCTGGACCAAGCCGGCGATCGGCTGATCGACCGTGCGGCAGTTCTTTTCGTGACCGTCTTTCAAGTTGCTGTGCTGATCCCATCGATCGCCGTTACCACCGGGACAGGTGAGTTCCACGAACCGCACGCCGCGTTCGATCATACGGCGGGCCAGCAAGCATTCGCGGCCGAAGGTCTGCGTTTGCGAATAGCCGGCTTCCAGACCATAGAGTCGGCGCGTTGCGGGGGTTTCTTCGTCGAGATTCATCAGGTCGGGCACGGCCGACTGCATCTGGAAGGCGAGTTCATAATTCTCGATGGCGCTCTCCACCGCGTCGCTCGTTCCCAACTCGCCGAGGAAGCCGGCATCGAGTCGGCGCATGAGCGCCAACTTGCCGCGTTGCAACTCGGGTGTGGGCTCAGTCGGTTTGGCGTTGGCCACGCCGGGCATCTTCGGCTCGAAAACCGAGCCCTGATAACTGGCCGGCAGGAAGCCGCTATTGAAATTGTCGAGCCCGCCGGGCGGGATCAGGCCGCCGTTGATCACGGCAAACCCCGGCAAGTTGTCGCATTCGCTCCCGAGTCCATACGTGACCCAAGCGCCGATGCTCGGCCGGCCTTGCAGGCCCGATCCGGTATGCAGGAAATAGTTGGCGTTGGTATGTTCGGAGAAGTCGCTGGTCATGCTCTTGATGATCGCCAGCTCGTCGACGACCTTCGCCACATGCGGAAAGAGATCGCTGACCCAAGCGCCGCTCTCGCCGTATTGCTTGAATTTCCAGGGGCTGCCGAGAACGCTTCCTACGTTGGCGAATTGTGTGGGCTCGAGCTTGCCAATGACTTCGCTCGGATTTTTGCCGTTGTGCTTATTCAGTTCCGGCTTGTAGTCAAATGTGTCGACCTGCGACGGGCCGCCATCCATGTAGAGGAAGATCACGTTCTTCGCCTTCGCCGCATGATGCCCTTCCTTGGGCGCCAGCGTGCGCATGCCGGCCGCGGCAGCCGGCGCGGCGTGCAGCGCCTTGAGCGCAAGCGCGCCGAACCCGCACGCAGTGCGCGAAAGCAGTTGGCGGCGATTCCAAGGGCGCGAGAGAAAGCGTTGACAGTGATGCATGGGAACTACCGCAGGAAAATGAATTCTTTCGAGTTAATCAACACATGCGCTAAATCCGCCCAGGCCTGAGGATGATCGGCTGCCTGTTCGGCCGAGGCCCCGTAACGCTCCGCCTGCTGAATAAGAAATTCCTGGGCCGCGGCCAGTTCGGCGGCGCTGGGCGACCGGGCGAAGGCGTCGAGATACATGGCCGCGATTCGATCGGTCGTCGCACTGCTGCGAGCGCGCGTGCGCTCCGACCACAGCTTTGCCTGTTGAATGACCAGCGGATCGTTGAGCAAAATGAGCGCCTGTCCAGGCACGTTCGACAGGGCGCGGCGGCCAAAACTATTGAAGGGAATGGGCATGTCGAACGCGAGCATCATAGGCGGCAGAAAATTGCGGCGTACGCGCGTGTAAATCGAACGCCGGCCGTCGCCATCGAGCGGCCCGCTACGACCCGGGCGACCACGGCCCTGCATGAACGACGTGAGATGGACTTCGACCGGCGGTCCAAGAAGCTGGCGATCGAGCCGCCCGGAAACAGCCAACAGCGAATCGCGAATCGCCTCGGCCGGCAACCGACGCACACGCGCGCGGGCCAGCCAAAGGTTGGCCGGATCGATCGCGAGCGCTTCCGGCGTTGCCGCGCTCGACATGCGATACGTGCTTGTCAGGACTAGCGATTTGATCAGCGTCTTAATCGACCACCCCTGCTCGCGGCGAAAGCGATCGGCCAGATAATCGAGCAATTCAGGGTGCGTGGGGGGCTGGCCCAGAACACCGAAATTATCGACCGTTGGCACGATGCCGCGACCAAAGAGATGATGCCAGACGCGATTCACAAGGACACGAGCTACAAACGGGTTGTCGTCGGCCAGCATCTGCTCGACAAGCTGTAGCCGGCCACTTCCCGATCCGTAACCGTCGCCGGCTGCGCCGCCCAAGGCCATGAGGAATCGGCGCGGCGCGACCTCGCCCGGAGTACGGTACAGCCCGCGCAGCAATACATGCTCATCGACACCGTTCAGGTCGAGCATTGCCAGCGCCGTATGCGACTCGGCTTGAATTGTCTGAGCCACAGCGCGCCGCTGCTCGACGAGCGGGGCCAACAACTGAACCAGCTCTTGATCCGTCTTGCCGGCTTCGGCCGTGAATAGTTCCGTCCGCTCTTGCATCCAACGGGCCAACGATGCGGCCGCTTCGGGCTCGGCCAGCGACGCGACATCGCCGGCCGCCATGGCCTGCGCTACCTGGCTGAACAACCTTTGATAGGCCTCGGCAAGCGCGGATCGATCGACGATCGATTCGTCGAACAGCAGCAAGTCGACAAGCGCGTTGCGCTTTAAGGGGAGCGGCGGCGGGACCGGCGACTCGACGACTTTGGCAATCTGCAACTCGTCGTCGTTCGATCGCGGTGTGAACTCGAGATGGACGCGCTCGCCGGCATATGCGCTCAAGTCGTGGCCGGTCCAGCGCCATTGGTCGTCTTTGGTATTGGCCGCATGCAACAACCGACCGTGCAACGGTCCGGCGACAATCAAGTGTGAATCGACCGCGCCATAGGAATGAAAGGATCCTCGCGCCAGGCACCAGATCTTGCCGCTGTGCAGGGTTACCTTCGGTGTGCAAAGCGTGCGGCCGGGCCGCTGCCAGTTGCCGAGCGAGCCGTGATCCGTTTCGTTTCCGGCCGCCGGCTTGAGAACGTTCCACAAGGGATCGCGACGAGCCGTGGCGTAGGTCGTGATTTCCAGCAGCGGCTGAGCCGGATTTGCGGAGAGTATCGCATCGCCCGGCCGTAGCGGATGCAGGCCGAATGTGAAACCGTCGGCGCGAAAGTCGGCCTTCCCCGCCGCGCCAAAATCGAGAACCACCTGCTCGATCACCTGAGCAGCCTCGCGATGCTTCTGCAGCTCGCCGCGCAGCGATTGGAATCGGCGGGCGAATCCCTCGCCCTCGGTAGCCTGCGGATCGGTGGCGCAGAGGGCGAAGCCCTGGAGAGGATGGCCCGCATCGGCGCGAGCTTGCTTCAGTTCTTCGACCCATTGAGCGAGCAGCGTGCTATCGAGCCCCGATTGTTTCGCCACACTCTGGGGATCGGCCTTCGCCGAGATGAGTTCGGCAGCGGCGCGCAAGTAATCGGCGCTGCGTGCGAGCACATCGCGGCGCGTTTGGGCCACGTGCGCGAGCGTTTTCTCGCTGGCTTGACGCTGCAGGGCGTCGAGCTGTTCGGCTACCTGCCGATTGCGCTCGAGCGACTCGAAACGCACCTGGCGATAAGTACTGCTTAGCAGAAAACCGGAGAGCGCATAATAGTCGGACTGAGAAATCGCATCGAACTTGTGGTCGTGACACCGCGCACACGCAACGGTAAGGCCGAGGAAGGTCTTGGCCATCACGTCGAGGCGATTGTCGAGCCGATCGGTTTCGTCCTTGCGAATGTCGACCGGCGAATGCACTTCTTCGCCAAGAAACCAGAAGCCGGTGCCGAGGATCGATTCGTTGAAACGCTGGTCTGGGTTCAAGCGCGGTTCGGTCAGTAGATCGCCGGCGAGATGTTCGCGCACGAATTGGTCGTACGGCAAATCGGCGTTCAAGGCTCGAATCAAATAGTCGCGATACTGATAGGCGTTCGGCACCAGCGGTTCGAATTCATGTCCTCGCGTTTCGCCATAGCGCACCAGATCGAGCCAATGCCGCGCCCACTTCTCGCCGAAGTGTGGCGATTGCAACAGTTCGTCGACCAGATGTTCGTAGGCGTCGTCGGCCGAGTCGTTGACAAAGCGGTCGACTTCCTCCGCCGTCGGCGGAAGACCGATCAAATCGAAATAGAGCCGACGCACCAGAACTCGGCGATCGGCCTCGGAAGCCGGCGACAGCCCGTGCGACTCGAGCTGAGCCAGAATAAAACGATCGATGTCCGATTGGGGCCACGCCTGCCCGGCCACCGGCGGCGCCGCCGGCCGCTCGATGGGACGCCAGGCCCAATGCTCGTCGCGACGCGTCTGCCAATCGAACTTGGCCTTGGTAACAGCCGCCGCCGGCGCCTCGTCCGCGGGCCACGGCGCGCCAATTTCGACCCAACGCGTGAGCGCTGCAATTTCTTCAGCCGGCATCTTCGACTTGGGTGGCATTTGATAGATTTCGCCGTAGTTGATCGCGTCGATCAGCAGGCTTTCCTCCGGATCGCCGGGCACAATCGCCGGCCCGGTATCGCCGCCGGCTAGCAGCGCGGCCAGCGAATCGACACGTAAACTTCCCTCCGGCTCTTCGTCGCCGGCGCCATGGCATTTTGCGCAGCGGCGCACGAGTACCGGGCGCACCTCTTTTTCGAAGAATTCCAGGGCGGTTGGATCGTGAGGCGCTGCCGGTGTTTCCGCGCCAGAAGCTGGCATGGTCGCCAGGCTAAGAACAAAACAACCGAGCAGCGCAACGATTCGCGTCTTGGCATGAATCATAGGAAAGGCGCTCTGTGGCGTAGGCGGGAAGAAGCCGTCGGCGGGGTCACGCATTCTCATGACGGTGCGCAATCGATGTTCGGCCAACGACGTACATCGGAAGATGAACACGGCGCTTGCCAAACATTTCCGATCGCCATCGGCAGGAACAACGCGCGTCCTTGTATTATCCACAAATTGCGCGCCCGGAACAACATGATTCCACGTGTCTGGGCGAAGGACGCAAAATCTTGCCAAAGAAAGCGACGATCAGGGATTCCCGGCGCCGCTGGGCGTGGCGTCGGCATCGAGATCACCCAAGGCGTACTGAAAACCCGCCAGGTAATGCTTGAGAATCACCGGATTGAAGTAGATCTCATCCCGGTGTCCGAGCGAGCAATAGAACGTGCGGCCGTCGCCATACTTGGCGATCCAACTGATCGGATAGAATCCATCCTGGCGCTTGCCGCGCGAGAGCTGATCCCAATTCGGATCGAGACTCAGCAACATCTTTCGCTCGCTCGGCGATGCGGTGTCGTCGCGAAACTGATAGATCTCATCGGTAATCGTAAAGCCCTCGCCGCCAAACACCTTGTTCAGCGGATGGTCCGGTGCGAGCAGACGCACGGGCACAGGCATGTGCCAAGGGTGACCGGCAAACGTGCCGCCCATCATTTGGTTGTATTCTTTCCAACCGTGATACGTGTCGGTTGCCGAGTGCGTTCCGGCCAGGCCTTTGCCGCCGCGGACGAAATCGACAAGACTCTTCTTCAAACGCTCTTCGCGCTCGAGCGCCATTTTGCGCTCTTCCGGATCTTCTGGAAGATTCTTGGGACGAAAAATATCGCCGGTCGTGTTGACCATGATGACCGCATCGAACTGCGACAGCGAATCCGGCTCGAACACGGCTTCGTCCTCGCTGTGAACTGCCGAATACGCACCCGTCCTCTCGCCCAACATTGTGAGCGACTTCACGCCGGTGGGAATCGAGCTATGGCGAAAACCATTCGTCTTGCTAAAGAGCAACACCTTACGTTCGTGTTTCGGCTTGGCCGGCGCTGCTTCGGGTAAGGCGGCCTCGATCTTGGCGACGACCTCGGGGCCGACCTCCGCTTGGACACACTCTCCGCTGACGACCAAAGCGAACCAGGCGGCGACCACAACACGACACGAGACAACCAGGAACGAACGCATGGGGAAAATCTCCAGGTGGGATGAACGAGGGAGCCGTCAGGATACCGTGCCCCATGGCGCGCCGCAACTTTTTGACGACCTCGGCCGCAACGATAAAGAATGGACAAGACCACGAAGCATCGCCATTGACCGCGCACCGGCTCGCATTGGCCAAGACAAACCGGGATGAGTATTCCCCAAATAGCGCGTGGGCGACCGACTCCAATTGCTGGGAATGCAGTCGCATTGGGAAGCATCGACGACGCCGATGTATTCTGCCCCGGTTCACATCCAAAGCGCGCGAGCATCCGCTCGCCGCAGCCTAATTGAACGGGTCGTCCGACTCTTCCATCTCCGCGCCGTCGTCGGCAAACGGATCATCGGCGGCCGGGGCATCATCGGCTGGCGCAGCGTCATCGGCGGCTGGGGCATCGTCGGCCGGAGCTGCGTCATCGGCAGCCGCATCGTCGGCAAACGGATCATCGGCAGCATCGTCGGCCATTTCCTCGGCCGGGGCCGCATCGGCGGGGGCACCAAACGGATCGTCGGCAGCCGGTGCAGCAGCCGGCTCAGGTGCAGCGTCGGCCGGTGCGCCAAACGGATCATCCGCGGCAGCCGCAGGCGCAGCGTCATCCGCCGGCATATCTTCGGCCGGAGCGCCGAACGGATCGTCTGCCGGGGCCGCGGCGGGTGCGTCGTCGCCGCCCGCGGGTGCGCCGAAGGGATCATCCGCCGCCGGGGCGTCATTCCCGCCGGCTGGCGCGCCAAATGGATCGTCGGCGGCAGGGGCGGCGGCGTCGGCAGGCATTTCTTCAGCCGGAGCGCCGAATGGATCGGCAGCCGGCGCAGCATCGCCGCCAGCGGGAGCACCAAACGGATCGTCGGCAGCCGGTGCGGCGGCATCGCCAGCGGGCGCGCCGAATGGGTCATCGGCCGGGGCGGCATCGCCGCCAGCGGGCGCGCCAAACGGATCGTCGGTTGCAGCCGGTGTATCCGTGGCAGCCGGGGCGTTGTCTACCGGTGTGGTCTCGACCGGCGCCACGTCGGTCGAAGCGCCAGCGCCGGCGTCGTCAAAGGGATCACCAGCGGGCGCGGGTGCGTCGCCGCCCTTGACGCCGCCTAAGGGAATGTCGATTTGATTGCGAAGCACTTGTTCGTCCTGACGCTGCATTTCTTCGTAGCGGTCGCGATTGCGTTGCTGCAACCGTTGGTAGTTGGCCAAGCGCGCTTGGAGCCGATGCTGCTCGAGCGCCAAACGACCGCGGCCTTGGACGCGTTCGAGCGAACGCGCGACATTGTAATTGCCATCGACATCCAGGCTTTCCAACTCTGCGCCTTGCGCCATATCGCTACTGGCGGCGTCGGTATCGCCGAGCGCGAGATTGACCATGGCCCGGAAATAATAAGGACGCGGGTCGCGAGTCCCGGCGGCAATCACCGTGGACAGCGAATCGTTGGCCAGATTGTACTGATGTTGGTAATAGGCATGCACGCCCGCGCCATACATCCGTTCGAGCGAACCGGCATCTTGACCGCAGACATGAGCCGCAGCGATGCCTACCCATGCGACAAAGCAAAGGGAACGCAACATCATTGGAAATACTCCCCAGGCACTCTTGTTCCGGAAACCACGCATCCGCACCTGCCGCCAACCAGCGACACGATCCATCGTCTCGATTGCACTTGGCCAAGCGCGTAGCGACCTAAGTCATTAGATCTACAGGTATTTCCATCCTACTCGCGCCGCGTAGCGCATACAAGATTGCCGCCCCCCGTCCGGAGTACGCAAGTTGTTCGAATTCGAGATTTTTCCCGACAAGCGGCAAAATCCTCGTCTGCCATCGCAGCGAACCGCGTTACCGGCAGATGCTCGCGAGCTGCAACCGCTGGGAAAACCCATCCATTGCGGCACTATGCGCGGAATGGGGTTGCGTTGCTATACATGCAAGATGTCCCTTAAACCAGCTCGGGGATCGGTCGTCCGTCCTCGATCAGGTAGGTGGGCCGACCTCGGTTGTCGGTTACTTGTACGCGATGGTCGATGGCAAACATACGCAGGATCGTCGCCATCAGGTCTTGCGGTAAGACGGCCGTCGAGGCCGGCACTTCGGCGCGCGGCGACGACTCGCCGATGACTTGTCCCATGTGCAACCCGCCGCCGGCGAGCGCCAACGTGCACAGCCGGCCCCAATGATCGCGGCCACCTTTCTTGTTGATACGCGGCGTGCGCCCGAACTCGCCGGTGACGACCACTAGTGTATCGTCGAGCATTCCGCGCTCGTCGAGGTCGCTGACCAATGCCGAGACACCCTGATCGAGCTGGCCGGCGCTCTTCTTCATGCCCTTTTCAATTCCACCATGCATGTCCCAGCCGCCATAGCTAATGGTCACAAAACCACAGCCGGCTTCACATAACCGTCGCGCTTTCAGCAGGTTTTCTCCCAGCCCTTTGCCGTAGCGGTCGCGCAGTCGGCGATCCTCCTTTTGCACGTCGAAGGCGTCGCGTGCGCTGCCGGTGATGAGCTCGAAAGCTTGCTGTTCGAAGCCGTCGATACCTTCCATCATGCCGCTCGCGTCGAGCCGGCGATTGATCGAATCCAATTCGTGCAAGAGTCCGCGCCGCCCGCCGAGTCGATCGGCAGCGACAATTTCGTTCATGTTCTTACGCGCCTGGCCCTGAGGATCGAACGGCTTGTAGGCGGCGCCCAACCAACCGGGGCCGCCGCTACGAAGGTTCCCCATGCCAACATACGTAGGCATACCGGTATCTGGATGTGTGAGCCCGCGCGTCTTCGCTACGATCGAGCCCAATGAAGGTTTCATGGCCAGGCGGTCGTTGTAGCCGGTCATGACCCAGGTGGTCGCGCTGCCGTGGCTGCTGTTGCCGTGCGCGAAAGAGCGTACGATCGCCATCTTGTCGGCAACCGACGCCATCCGCGGAAAGCAACCACCTAGCGTTACACCGGGCAACGGTGTTTTGGCTTCGCCGAGAATGCTGCGATACTCCGACGGCGCCGTCATTTTGGGATCGAAAGTTTCGATATGCGTCGGTCCGCCCGAGAGCCAGATCCAAATGACCGACTTGTTCTCGATACTCTGTCCGCCTTGGTTGGCCAGCGCGCGGGCCCGCCAGAGATTGGGCAACGACAGGCCAGCCAGCCCCAGTGAGCCGACTCGGAGAAAATCGCGTCGCGACGCGCCGTCGCAACTGGGGTTCTGCTTACTCGAGACGAAGGTCAGCATCGTATCCGCTCCTTCTGCTGAGAGACCCAGACATCGCCGCGACGCATAAGCGGCCATTGATGTGTTCAAGGTAGCAAATCTCGCCCATCGGGACAATTATTTTTTGAAGTCTCGGCCCGCACGCCGTGCATTCGCGATCGAACAGCCGAGCGATTAAGATAGGAGCCCCGCGTTGCTTTCCTGACCTTCAACGGACGACAAACCATGAAATCGAGCCCTGCTAGCGGCCTGTGGATGCTGTTTCTCCCCTGTGTTTCTCTCGCCATGGTCTTTCCCAGCGAACCATCCGTCCTAGCCGCCGCACCGGAATTCGCTCCGGTGAAAGCCGAATTGGTGCGACCGCGCGATGGGCTGGGCAACGTGCTGCGAAAACTCCAGGACGGACAGCCGGTGAAGATCGCCTACCTGGGCGGTTCGATCACGGCGGCAGCCGGATGGCGGATCAAAACGCGCGAATGGTTCGCCCGCGAATTTCCCCAAGCCGAAGTGGAAGAGATCCACGCGGCGATCGGCGGAACCGGTAGCGATTTGGGCGTATTCCGAGTCGAGCGCGACGCGCTGCGTCATCGGCCCGATCTGCTGTTCGTCGAATTCGCCGTGAACGATGGCGGCGCGCCGCCCGAACGAATCTGGCAAGCCATGGAAGGCATCGTGCGCCAAACCTGGGCGGCCAACGCGCAGACCGACATCTGCTTCGTCTACACGTATCGTGTCGGGTACGAAACCGATTTGGAGCAGGGCGATTGCCCGCGCGCGGCATCGGCCATGGAAATGCTCGCCGACCACTACGGCATCCCTTCGATCAACTTCGCCGTCAAGGTCGTGGCGCTGCAACAGGCCGGCACACTGGTTTACAAGTCGGACGAGCCCACGGCCGAAGGAATTGTTCATTTTTCGAAGGATGGCGTCCATCCGCTCGACGCAGGTCATCAGATCTATGCCGATCTGGTCGCCGACGCGGTGCACCAGATGGTCGGGAGTTCGCAGCCACTAGACCATGCCTCGAAATTAGAGACAGCGTTTGTCGACAATCACTGGCAGGCCGCCAAGATGGTCCCGGTTTCGGCCAACATGCTCTCACCCGGCTGGAAACAACTACCCGCAGACGATCGACTATCGAAAAGCTTCGCGAATCGGATGGGCGAACTTTGGGAAACTTCGCAACCGGGTAGCCGGCTGACCTTCAAGTTTCGTGGCTCCTCGGCCAAGCTCTACGATCTGCTCGGCCCCGACGGTGGCCAGGTAATCATCACGGTCGATGGCCAACAGCGCGACAAGCCGGTACGCCGGTTCGACAGCTATTGCACCTATCACAGGATCGCCACGCTGTCGCTGGCCGACGGACTCGACCCCGAGGCGATTCATACCGTTTCGATCGAAATCCACCCGGAGCAGCCCGACCGTCAGAGTGTGGCGTTTCGCCTGGAAAATCCTGCCGAGGAGTTGAAGTCGGCCAAATACCAGGGAACCAACATTCGCGTGAGCCAAATTCTCGTACTGGGCGACGTCATCGAATGAGCGAGTCCAACCCGTTCGCCGGCCCCACAAATTACAGTTCGGCGAGCATAGCTCGCAGTCCGAGCG
This sequence comes from Planctomycetales bacterium, assembly GCA_020427265.1. Taxonomy (GTDB): domain Bacteria; phylum Planctomycetota; class Planctomycetia; order Pirellulales; family JAGQOS01; genus JAGQOS01. The sequence goes on along the minus strand of JAGQOS010000019.1, from coordinate 9,879 downwards.
GTTCGCTCGGGTCGAGCGCCACGAGTTGTTCGAGCACTTCTCGCGCCAGTCGCGGTCGCTTGAGTTCGCGCAGGCAGTAGGCCAATCCTTTTCCTGCTTCGAAGAACGCCTGGTTTTCCGGGTCGGCGTAGGGGAGCGCAATGCTTGCCCCGGCGCGCCGTACCGCCGCCAAGCCCAACTGATAGGCGCGTCCAAAATGGCCACGGGCCAGCGGCACGTCGTTGTCCATGGCCAACAGCAACTCGCCCAGACGCCGATGGGCCGCGATGAAGTCGCTGCAGCCGGACAGGAGCCACCGCAGCTCATCGATTGCGATGTCCATTTCGTCCTCGGCGATCATCGCGTCGACCTCTTCAATGTCCTCGGCTCGCTCGCGAGCACAGCGCGGATGAACCAGCCGCCACGTTCCTTCCGACACTTGCTTGACCGATACGGAATTGACCGACGCGGGCCTGTGATCGCGTTTCGCATGTGCTGGTCGGTTGCGTGAGGGTCTCTTTTTCGCCATGGCTCAAACAGCGTACGTGTCGACTCGCGATATGTCCAGCCGGAGCACCCCGCGTCGCAACTGCGCTTCTGGAAGATCGCTCACCCGGCGGCGCAGCAGTCCGGCACAGATATCCGATTGACACAATCTGCGTGATTTGCCATGCTTCACTACATGGGAGCGGGCTCGGCCCATTTTGGCGACCCGGCCCGCCCAAGGAATCTATCGCGCAATCGGGAACCGCCTCGCGACGGCGGATGAATTGAATTTGTGTTAATCGGCTTTGCCGTGGTGGCGCGCCGTGATTTTACCCTTCCCGATTCGCTTCTCTGGCGCCCTCGTAGGACTCCGGGCGATTCGCGGAAACCGTGGCTTGGAGTTTGGTATGAAGATCTATGTTGGCAACCTCTCGTTTGGCACCACCGAAGCAACCCTGCGCAGCGAGTTCGAGGCGCACGGGACAGTCGACGAAGCGGCCGTGGTCACCGATCGCGAGACGGGCCGACCGCGCGGATTTGGATTCGTTACGATGAATAACGATGAGCAGGCCCGCGCGGCGATTGAAGCGCTCAATGGCGTGGAGTTGGATGGTCGCACGTTGACCGTGAATGAAGCCCGCCCCAAGGCGCCGGGCGGACGCGGTGGAGGTGGTCCGCGACGTTGGTAAACGCGAATGCGAGCCGGCGCACCAGCCGTTCATTGGCCGTTCCGTCGAGCCCATCTCGGTTTCGCACCACCGCCGCGGTCATGCACAGCGGCAACTCCCCATGAAACCTTTGCGGATGTAATAAGACAATCAGCCCCAGGTCAACGCTGTGCTTGGCCTGGGGCTTTTTTCATAGGCTGGTTTGCCAAGTCGGCAGACGAGAAAAATGCACCGCCCAACGCCCCGGTGTTCGGCGGGGAAGCCGAAGATTGATGGTGTGGAGTTCGAGGCGAGGGCGGTACAAGCTGAGTCAAATTCTCGCCCACAATCGCCGCCACTTCGCGCGCGGAATGGGCAACACAATGCGGCTGGCAATCGCTCCGGCGGGCGCTGCCGTTGAAGCTCAGTTCTACATCGGAGCGCGAGGCAGATTACGCGGATGCGGCGGCTCTTCGGCGTCGGGGAGCGCTTCGCCTGTTTCTACGGCCCAAGTCTCCCGATCCTCGGCCGACGCGTAGTACCGCAGCCAAATCTCCGGATCGTCGCTCACATTCGCGCAGTCCCAATGCAGGAAGTGGCGCAACGATTCGATCTTCTTCTCGCGCGCCGGCAAAATGTCGCGGTAGATGAGGCAGTACAATTGACGATCGCTCAAGTGATCCGTGAAGTCGAGAACGATTCTCTGGCCGAACAGCTTTTGGATGATCTCGCCCAACACGCTCGAAATCCGTTCATCGGTCAACGAGTCCGGGTGCCGGAGCCGCAGTTCCGGATTGAACCACGATGCAATGGGCAACGTGGGTGCACGTTCCCAAGCGAGCATCGAAGCCAAGAACTCGTTTTCGACCGGCGTGGGCAGGCTGGTAAGCTGCAAACTTCGGATCGACTCGTCGCTCAACGGCTCCAGCTCATCACGCAACTGGGCGTTGAGCAATAGTTGTTCGACGTCGTCTGACAATTGATTTCGCGAGACGCTCATAGTGTTCTGGTTGGTCGCGCCAACGGGTTGCCTACGGGGAAGGATTCGCGGAACAGTTACCACAAATTCGACTCTAACAACGCGCGGCGAACCTTCCAATACTTTGCACGCCCAATGAAAAGAACTTTAGAAAAAAGTCAAATCGCGACCGACAAAACTGGCAAGGTCTTTCTAGTGCGTCGCCGCAAAGTCGACGCAATCGTTACAACCCGCATTTTGCCTTCGCGCGGCGCGACGAAATGCGACTATCGATTACTCGAGCTCGATGCCTAATTCGCGCATCAGGCGTTTCATATCGTCCCACACGTCGCGCTTCGCCGACGGGTTTCGCAGCAGATACGCCGGATGATACGTGCACATGACCGGGATGCCGCGGTAATCGTGGAATTTGCCCCGCAAACGCCCGATCGTCGTGTCGGTTTCCAGCAGCGTTTGCGCGGCGACCGACCCGAGACAGCAAATGAACTCGGGTTTGATCAGTTCCAGTTGCCGATTGAGATAGCCTCGACAATTGTGAACTTCATCGGGCAACGGATTGCGATTGCCGGGCGGCCGACATTTGAGCACGTTGAGTATGTAAACATCCTCGCGCTTGAGCGTGCAGGCCTCGATGATCTTCGTGAGCAACTGCCCGGCTCGGCCGACAAACGGCTCGCCCTGCCGATCCTCGTCCGCGCCTGGCGCCTCGCCCAGAAAACAAAGCCGAGCCTGCGGGTTGCCGACACCAAAGACGGTTTGCGTACGCTGTTGGGAGAGCAATTCGCAGCGCGTACAGGCGGCGACTTCCTGCTGCAAAACGGCGAGCGATTTTGCCACGACGGTTCCTCCTGAATTGTCGGTCGCGCGAGTAGCGCCGATTTCCATGGCCGCCTCGACCACGTCTGGCCGAGCGACTCGTCGCTTGCTAATCTGCCGCACTCCGGCCGCCGACAGGCTTTCAAGCCGCTGTGCGGCGGCGCGCCGTAGGCGACGGTCCGATTCAGACATGCAATCGATTCCTGGCTGGATCACCGAAAACCAATAAGAGATGCAAAGCAGTCGCCAGTATTCCCGCCAAGTTGCCGGTTTGCAAGCCTCGCAGTCCTGTTGCGCGGCGACGCGATCCGGTATGATAAGCAAGGCAAGACGCCGCTGCTTGTGCTCACATGCCGTGAGCGTCGGCTTTCCCGCGCTGCGCGGATACCCTTCGAATCGCCTGCATACCATGAATGTTCCCCAAGTGGTTATCGTTGGCCGGCCGAATGTCGGCAAGTCGAGCCTTTTTAATTGGCTCTCGGGCCGCCGCTTGGCGATCGTCGACGATCAAGCCGGTGTCACTCGCGATCGCTTCGGCTATCTCGTCCAGCACGAAGATCGGTTCTTCGAGCTCGTCGATACCGGGGGGATTGGCAATCTCGACGTCGATAATCTGACGGACCACATCGAGCAGCAGATTCAAATCGCCATCGATTCGGCCGATGTCATTCTGTTCGTGGTCGATCTGCGCGAAGGTGTGATGCCGCTGGACGAAGAGGTCGCCCGCCGCTTGCGACATGTCGCCGCGCCGGTCATTTGCATGGCCAACAAATCGGATAACGACAAGCTCGATCTGGAGGTCGATGTTTTCTATCGACTGGGTCAAGGCGACGTGCTGCCGATTAGCACACGCGCCAATCGCCGCCGCGACGAAGTACTGCAACAAATCGTCGATCGCTTGGGCGATCCTGCGTCCGAGGAAGACACATCGGGTGAAGAACCCGTCATGCGCGTGGCGATTGTGGGCCGGCGCAATGTTGGCAAGAGCACGTTTGTCAACACGCTCACGCAATCGGAACGCATGATCGTGAGCGAAGTGCCCGGCACGACGCGCGACAGCGTCGACGTGCGATTCGAACTCGACGGGCATCCGTTCATCGCCATCGACACACCCGGCATGCGCAAAATGAAAGGCGCAAGCGACATCGAGTATTACAGCACACATCGCGCTCAGCGGGGCATTCGAAGAGCCGATGTGGTCCTTTTGTTTTTCGATTGCTCCCAGCGAATTGGCAAAGTTGACAAACAATTGGCCGACTACATCGCTGCAAATCACAAGCCGTGTATCTTTGTCGTCAACAAGTGGGACAAGCTGGCCGGCGAAATGCCGACCGAGCAATGGGCGGAGTATCTGCGCGACACGTTCGGCACGATGCGCTACGTGCCGATCGCCTTTGTCACCGGCATGACCGGAAAGAACGTGAAAACGCTGATCAACCACGGGCAGATGCTGTTCAAGCAATCGCGCGAGCGGGTGTCGACGGGGAAGCTGAACCGATTGGTCAAGGCCGCCATGGAACTCAATCCGCCGCCGCTCTACAAGCATCGGCCACCCAAAATCTATTATGCCACTCAGGTGGGAACGCAGCCGCCAACCATCGTGCTCTTTTGCAATGAGCCAGCGTCGATCTCCAAGCCGTATCAACGGTATCTGCTGAGCGTTTTTCGAGATCAGCTTAGCTTTGGCGAAGTGCCGATCAAACTCTACCTGCGCCGCCGGGCTGACAATGACCAGCGCGACGAAATCGGCTCATTCAGCCCAAGCAAGAAAACCAACCGGCACGAGCAGCTCGACGATCCGGCCCAAACTCAGTAACGGACTGGCCTCATGATTATCGGCGTGCCCCAGGAAGTGAAACGCGACGAATACCGGGTAGCGATTCTTCCCGTTGGCGTCGAAGAACTGGTTCGTCGCGGACATCGCGTGCTCGTGCAAGCGGGCGCCGGTTTAGGGTCCGGCATTTCCGATCATGAATATTTGGCGCAAGGTGCCGAGCTAGTCGCCGGCGGCGCTAACGTCTTCGCCGAAGCTGACCTGGTTGTCAAAGTCAAAGAGCCGCAGGCGAGCGAGTGGCCATTGCTCCGCGCGGGGCAAGCCGTCTTCACCTACTTCCATTTCGCGGCCGACCGGGCGCTGACCGAAGCGATGGCCCAATCGGGCGCAACTTGCGTGGCCTACGAGACGCTGCGCGACGAGCGCGGCCGACTGCCTCTCCTCACGCCCATGAGTGAAGTAGCTGGCCGCATGAGCATTCAGGAAGGCGCCAAATATCTGGAGCGGCCCCAAATGGGCCGCGGCATCTTGCTCGGCGGCGTACCCGGCGTCGCCCCGGCAAATATCACGATCCTCGGCGGTGGCGTCGTTGGCGCAAACGCCGCGAAGATTGCCGCCGGCTTCCAGGCGAACATCGCCATTCTCGATGTGAACATGGATCGGCTGCGCTACCTCGACGACGTGATGCCGCCAAATGTCGATGTGCTGTTCAGCGACCGCCATACGATTCGCGAACAGCTCGCCAATGCCGATCTGGTAGTCGGGGCGGTGCTCATTCCCGGCGCAAAGGCGCCTCGACTCGTGGACGCCGACGACCTGCGGCGCATGAAGCCGGGGAGTGTGATCATCGACGTGGCGATCGATCAAGGCGGCTGCATCGGCACCAGCCGACCCACGACACACAGCGATCCCACGTTCATTGTCGAGGACGTCGTGCACTATTGCGTTACCAACATGCCCGGCGCCGTCGGCCGCACCAGCACGTTCGCGCTGTGCAACGTCACGCTTCCTTGGGCGATCGAGATCGCCGATCGCGGCTTGCTCGCGGCGGCCGCGGCGTTGCCGCCGATCGCGCGGGCGATCAATATTTACGACGGCGGAATTACCAACCGAGCGGTCGCGGAAACGTTCGACTTCGATTACAATCCGCAGTTCGATCAATAACCGAATTCCCGCGAGACGAGGAGCCTTTGCGATGAGTGATGCGGCAAAAGTCGGCATTTTGATGGGAAGCGACAGCGACTGGCCGAAAATCAAGGGTGTGGGCGCGGCGCTCGATGAATTTGGCGTCGCCTGGGAAGCCCATGTCATGAGCGCGCACCGCACGCCCGAGGCGGTCGCCCAATACGCCACATCGGCCGAGCAACGCGGATTGCAGGTGATTATCGCGGCCGCCGGCGGCGCCGCCCATCTGGCCGGCGTGTGCGCCGCCCATACCGTGCTGCCGGTGATCGGCCTGCCGGTGCCGACGCCCGATCTGGGCGGACTCGATTCGCTGCTCTCGACCGTGCAAATGCCGGGCGATGTGCCCGTGGCGAGCGTGGCCGTTGGTATGGGCGGGCCGCGCAACGCGGGCTTGTTCGCCGTACAAATTCTCGGCGGGGCCGATTCCAACTTGCGACGCAAGTTCGCCGAATTCAAACACCAGCTCACCGACAAGATCGCCGCCAAGGACGCAAAGTTTCAGGAAACTTTGCGCGAAGGTTAAGCCCTAACGCGCCGATGAGCATTCCCGCCACGCTGTACTGGTCGGGCGAAGCCGATGGGCATCTCCGCCTCATCGACCAAACACTATTGCCCAATGCCTTGGTCGAGATGGAATGTCACGACGTACCGACCGTCTTCGAGGCGATTCGCTCGCTGCGCGTACGCGGAGCGCCAGCAATCGGCATCGCCGCCGCATATGGACTTTGCCTGGCGGCGCAGCAGGCGACCGATGCGTCTTCGCTGCGAACGGCTGTCGCCGCGGCGGCGGAGCATCTGGCGACGAGCCGGCCCACGGCAGTCAACCTGTTCTGGGCGCTGGAGCGAATGCGCGCGTGGCTCGATGAACAACCCGCCGACCTGACGGTCGACGATCTGCGCTCCGCTTTGCTGACTGAGGCGCAGACAATTCACGACGAAGATCGGCGGATGTGCCGCGCGATCGGCCGCCGTGGCGCTCCGTTGCTCGCCCATGTTCAAGGCGTGCTCACACATTGCAATGCCGGGGGCCTGGCAACTTCGGAATATGGCACGGCGCTCGCTGTCATCTACACGGCGCACGAATCCGGCCAATCGTTGCACGTGTATGTGGACGAAACGCGCCCGCTATTGCAGGGCGCACGGCTCACTGCGTGGGAGCTGCAGCAGCATGGCATCCACGCCACGCTAATCTGCGATTCGATGGCGGCGCACGTCATGCAGGCCGGCCGCGTGCAAGCGGTTGTCGTTGGCGCCGATCGGATCGCCGCCAATGGCGATGTGGCGAACAAGATCGGCACGTACGGCGTCGCGCTGGCCGCAGCGGCGCACGGCATCCCGTTTTACGTGGCAGCACCCAGTTCCACTTTCGATCTCGCGCTCGCCAGCGGCCAGGACATTCCTATCGAACAACGCGCCGCGGAAGAGATTACCGAGCCGTTCGGTACACGAATCGCTCCGACCAAGATCAACGTCTATAATCCCGCCTTCGATGTGACACCCGCTGAGTACATCGCGGCAATTATTTGCGAACAGGGGGTTATTCAGCCGGTAACGGCGGCCTCGATACGTGCTCTACTTACACATTAGGCATCGTATTGCCTCATGCCTCGATTCGTCGTGCTCCATCATGAATGCCCCAGCGACCGACCACGGCCGACGCACTGGGATCTGTTACTCGAAGACAACAGCGTGCTGCTCGCCTGGGCCTTAAACTGCGAACCAGCGGCCGACAAGGAAATCGTAGCGGAAGCGATAGCCGACCATCGCAGGGAATATCTCACGTACGAAGGTCCTGTTTCCGGGAATCGCGGTAGCGTACGACGCTGGGACGCGGGCGAATACGACTGGCTCGAAAAGTCGGCCGAGAAGCTAGTGATTCGGGTCGCGGGAGAACACCTCGTCGGCCGACTCGAAATGGTTCGCACAAGCGATGCTTCTCAGCGTTGGCGCTTGATATGGTCGCGCAGTTGAAAAGCGACTTCTTCCGCGTTTTGTGATAGCAGGCCGCCGCTCGAAGGCGGTTCAGACATCCCTTCGCCAGCGACGGTCGTTCCGGTCAAATAGATCGCGCCCTCGCGCAGTTCGATTTTATCGATGCGTAGCTCATTGTTATCTTCGTCGAATTGCGGATGGATCGGCGCCAGCGCCACGGGATCGCCTTCGACCTGCTTCCAGGAGAGCGGGTATTCCATATCTTCGGCCGTCGCGGACACTTCCGCCACGACCGTCGCCAGCGGAATGGGCAACTTGCCGGCGCGCGCCTTGCGCAACCGGAAGGCCAATTCATTCGGCTCGTTAAGATAGAGATCCATCTCGAAAGAATAAACCACTTGCAGCGCACCCTCGTCGACGCGCACGGCGAGCGTGATTCCATCGGGCGCGATTTTCACGCGGGGATCGTGCGCGTCTTCGGAAATCCAGTCGCCGTATTGCTCTAAGAGGTTCACGGCGAGCCAGGCGTTGATCTGGCGGTCGGTGAAATGGGCGTACCATTTTTCATCTTTCCGGGCATCGCTGTAGAGCATCGTCACGCGCGACTCGAGCTCCTGGCTCACCTGGGAAAACTGCTCGACATCGAGCTCAAGCGCTTCAGTGTAAAATTCCGGAACGTGTTGGGAAGCGCGATACGCCGAGAAGGCGGCGACCGCCAAAACGGCCACGACAATCGTAAGAACGATTCCAACGCTTCGTCGAATCAAGCGCATGCCCATCACTCCGGCGCGCCAAGAAGTGGAAAACGTATGCTGCGATGAGACCCCTGACGCCGAGCCAAGGAGGACGGAAACGGCGACTCGAGGGGTGACAAGATCCAGGGAATGTTAGGAAGCCGCGCGCCGGGGGTCAACGCCAGTCGCAGTGCGCCTTTTTTCGTGCATTTCTTCGCATTTTTCACCGTACGGCGATCTCGCCAAAAGTGGCGTGGAGGACATTGTCCCCGCTGCCGCAACGCGAAAGTGGCGCCCTACTGAAAACGCAACAAAGCGTAGCGCTTCTTACCCGAGCGTAGAACCATTACGGTTTCGCTGGCCAGATCCGCGTTGCGCAGCGCATGATCGAGCGCCTCGGCGCGGCGGTTATTTACGTACGCGCCGCCTTGCTGAATTGTGCGGCGGGCGTCGCTCTTGTTTTTGGCCAACCCCGATTCGACGAGCGCGTCGATTAGATTCAGGCCGTCGCCTTCAAGCCGGGCGCGCGGCAGCTCTTTGCTCGGCACATCAGCAAAAATCTGGCCGAGTTGCTGATCGCTCAGCTCGCTGATTTCAGCGCCGAAAAAGATGTCGGTCGCACGCTGCGCGGCGCGCAGGCCTTCGTCGCCGTGCACTAAACGCGTCAATTCTTCGGCCAAGCGCTTTTGACTCGAACGCCGCCCGGGATCGCTGGCTCGCTCGGCGTCGAGTGCTTCGACTTCCTCGCGTTCGACTTCCGTGAGCATGCGCAGGCAGTTTCCCGCGTCGGCATCGTCGACGTTAATCCAGTATTGGAAGAATTGATAAGGACTCGTTCGATCGGCCGACAGCCATACGGCCCCCTGCTCTGTCTTGCCCATCTTCGAGCCGTCGCTCTTTGTGAGCAGCGGGCACGTGAGCCCGTAGAGCTGTACGCCACGCATGCGGCGGCCCAAGTCGATGCCGGCCGTGATGTTGCCCCATTGGTCGCTACCGCCAATCTGCAGATCGCAGCCGTGCTCGGCATTCAAATGCACGAAGTCGTAGGCTTGCAGAAGCATATAGCTGAATTCGGTGTAGCTGATCCCCGTTTCGCCGGCCAACCGGCTTTTGACCGAATCCTTGGCCATCATCACGTTGACCGGGAAGTTCTTGCCAATGTCGCGCAGGAAATCGAGGTAAGAAAACCTTTGCATCCAGTCGAAGTTATTCACCATCACGGCCGAATTGTCGCCCGCATCGAAATCGAGGAAGCGGCGCATCTGATGATTCAAGCCGGCCACATTCGCGCGCAGCACATCGACCGAGAGCAAGTTGCGCTCGTCGCTCTTGCCGCTCGGATCGCCG
>JAGQOS010000199.1 GCA_020427265.1 Planctomycetales bacterium | reverse complement strand
GTAGTCGTCGGCTGCCGTGGCCCGGGCGATGCGTTTGACTGCGACCAGATCCGCCGCGCCCAATTCGCGGGCCAAGGCGAACGACAGCATGTGACCGGCAAAGCCTTCGGCGAAGCGGTCTTTTTCGGCGAGCACGGCGTCTTTGAATTCCACGAGATTGGCGAATGCGTGGTCGCGAAACAGGACACCGGACATATCAATTTCGCGTCCGTTGTCATACGCATCGCGCCACACGCCGACGGCGTTAAAGTTTTCCAAAGCGAACCCTAACGGGTCGATCTTCTCGTGGCAACCGCGGCAATCGGCGCGCTGGCGATGCTGCGCGAGCCGCTCTCTCAGCGTGAGTTGCTCGTCGCCGGCGGCCGGCTTATCGGGTAGCGGCGGCACATTGGCCGGCGGCGGTTCCGGCGGATCGTTGAACACAACCGAACGCAACCAGGCGCCGCGCGTGATTGGCTTCGTACGCTCCGGCCCCGAGGTCATCGTCATCACAGCCGCATTCGTGATCACCCCGCCGTAGCGCCGATCTGTCAGCGGAATGCGATGGAAGGCAAGCGTGGTCACATCGTTGCCCCGGTTCTTTTTGGCGGCTGGCGGTAGGGGCAGCCGATACGCTTCCGACAACCGCGCCGAGCGATACGTGAAATCGGCATCCAAGAACTGCGTGATCGGGCGATTCTCGATCAGCACGGTTTCGAACAACAACAGAGGTTCGAGCATCATGTGCATGCTGTTGCGATACTTCGAAAAGTAGAACTCCGGATAACGCTGCGGATCGGGTGTCGAGGAGAGAATGCGCTCCAACTGCAACCATTGGGCGGGAAAACTGTCGCAAAACCGTTTGAGCTTGCGATCGTTGAGCATCCGATCGACCTGCGCCGCCAGATCTTCGGGTTCTGCGAGTCGGCCGTTCTGGGCCGCGTCGAGCAACTCGTCGTCGGGAATGCTTCCCCATAGAAAAAATGAAAGCTGCGAAGCAAGCTCGAAGTCGTCCGCTGGCTCGACCGTGTCTTGTTCGTTCGCCAAGCGGTACACGTACAGAAATCGGGGCGAGGCAATCGCGGCGGCGGCAACGGCCTTCATCGCGTCGGGAAATTCCGCCTGCGCAGCGAGACGCGCCGAGACGAAACTTGTGTATCGCTCGAGGCTCTCTTCGTCGACAGGCCGCCGAAAGGCCCGAGTCAGAAAGCGGCGCAGCCGCGACCGCACGATCGGCGCCAGCTCGGCATCGGCCGGCGGTGCGGCGAAGAACTCGTTCCAGATGCCGACACGACGCGCGTTGAAATCCGGACTCTCCATGATCGACTGACTGAGTTTCAGGAACGATTCCATCAACAACGGCGACAGCGAAAGATGATCGCCACGGTTATCGAAACCATTTTCGGCGCGAAGATCTTGCGGAAAGGCAGCGACGCCTCCCAGTCGTGGCTCGATCATTTGCGACTTGCCAAGCGGGCGGCTGCCAACGACCACCGTGGCGGGCATGGCGCCCGTGGCCGGTTGAAAATATTGGTTGTGATCGCGCAGCATGCGTTCGGGCAGCGAAAAGACCACGCAATTTAAATCGAACAGATCCACAACCGCATTGTTGTATTGAAAACGATTCATGCGTCGCATCGGCGCGTCGCGGCCGGCATGAAGGCTTGCCGTCGACTGTGTGAGCAGCGTTTCCAACGCGACCAAAAGGCGAGTGCGATCGGATTCAGCCAACTCGGCTTCGTCGGCCGGCGGCATGTCGCGAAACTCGAGGACTCGGATCAGTTTTTCGAGCAGTTTCGCATCTTCGACCAACGCATCGCCGTTGGGAATTCGAAACAGGTCGACACCGCCGTTCACCTCGCCGCCTTCGCCGTGGCAGTAAGCGCAATTCTCGGCAAAGATTGGCTGTAGCGATTCCTGGAACAGGTCGCCCGCCAGGGAGACGCTCGCAACGCTTGTCATCAGGCAACTGGTGATGGTTCGCCAGAGTACGCGATTCGCTATCCTCGACTCGAGTGGATTGGGCGAGTTGGGGACCATCGAAACAGACTTCATGAGTCGTTACAACCTGGTAGCTCGATAATCGCGACTTGTAGACGGAAGTTATTTACCTTCGAGAAGTTTTCGGCATGTTGGTCGCGTTGCGACCCGAGGCATGGTAGGTGGGACATCGCGCCGCGATGCTGATGGAGCGACAGCGTGGCGTTACGGCGGATGCACAGTGCTGGGTCGCAGCTTGGGTGACCGCTTCGCGGCCGTTGCTGGGCGAATTGCCGCGGGCCTTCCGCGCTGAAGGCCTAGTATAGCCGTTTGGGCCGCAATTCACAAGAAAATCAGCATGCCAAACGAGCGCACGAAGTGGACGCGGCTCGCGCCAGATGCAAAATCGGGAACGGCCAACATCTGATGCGCGGAGAAGTGACACGCCGGATAGTCAGCCGACGTGCGGCGGCCTATTCGTCGGCAACCGTTACTTCTTCCATGAAATCGCCTTGCTTGATCGCATCGACGACTGTCTGACCGTCGTCGAGCACGCGACCAAACACGGAGTGTTTGCCGTCGAGCCACGGTGTGGCCACGTGCGTGATGAAGAACTGCGACCCGTTCGTATTCGGGCCCGCGTTGGCCATCGACAACACGCCGGGGCCATCGTGCTTGAGTGACGGATCGAACTCATCGGCAAACGTGTACCCTGGTCCACCGGTTCCTGTGCCGTGTGGGCAACCGGTTTGAACCATGAAATCGGCAATCACGCGGTGGAATTTGAGCCCGTTGTAAAACCCATCGTTGGCGAGTTTTTCGAAATTAGCCACGGTCTTAGGAACCTGTTCGGCGAACAGCTCCACTCGAATCGCACCTTTGCTCGTCTTGATGGTCGCCACTTTCATTTCACTGCCCTCGGTAGATGGGATCCTCGCCTGAGGTCACTAACATAACGGAGAGTTCCCAATGCCGCAATGGAGGGGAATACCTTGAATCAACAAATTTCTATGCCTGAATGTGGCGAGCTATCGCCGCAATGGCTCGCTCATCCAAACGGCCAGCGGCACAAATAAGAACAATGGCAGCCATACGGCGAGCGCCGGGTCGAGCCAATACGATGAACCGAGCGCCTGACAGGCGAATACCACGACCAGAAACAGGACGGCAATCAGAATACACTGGCCGATGGCCCAGAACATATTCTCGCCACCACGAGAAATGACAAGCGGCAAACCCAAGAATACGAGCGTTACGTCGAGAAACGGCTGCACAAGACGACCATGAACGGCAACCGACATGTCGGCCCCAAAATCGAGGCTGGGATTATGCAGCCCGGCAATCATTTCCCATGTGGAACTGAAGGACTTCCACCCGCTGCCTCCGTGCAGCATATCGAACGTGATGTCGCTTACGACGAAAACTTCGTCATCTTGTAGCCATTCGTGATCGCTGGGCGTAAGAATTACGGGGCTTCCGTCGGCAGAGAGCGACGGGCCGGAAACCAGACCTTCAGGTGCGGAAACTTGCTTTAACAGGTAACCGCTCGGCCGATTGTTGGTGCGTTCGCACCAAAACGCTTTCTGGGCTGCGAGATTCGTGCCGTATTGAGCTAGCGATTCGGGAAGGCGGAACGCCGGTTCCGTGATTTTGCAATCCTTGGCGTAGAGCGACTTTCCGCGAATCAAAATGTTCGTGCGATGATCGTATTGGGGCCGCACGTCGACCTTGCGTGTTCCGGCCAAATCCTGGGCATTGAGACTCAGTACGTGCTTCAATCGCGGGAGCACCAACTCGCGGTTGGCGGCGGCCAACAAGCTCAGCCCAATGGCCGCGACGAGGATCGGCGCTAGAATCCGTGTCGTGGAAATACCGGCCGCCGAAAGTGCGATCATCTCGCGGTGGCGCTGCAGCCAGGTCACGGTGAACATTGCGGAAATCAACGTCAATAGTCCGCTGATGCGATCGAAAAAGGCGATCGAGCGAAACCCATAGTACCGTCCCACGACGACGGCCAATCCGCCGTCGCGGTCGGCGAATTCGATGAAATCGTCGAGGTTGCCAAACGCATCGATTACGACATACAGCCCGGTCAGGCTGACGAAACAGATCAAAAACACCTGCATAAACTGCGTTAGCAGATAGCGATCGATCGTTCGCATGAATTTTCCCCTCGTCCTTGATGGGTTGATCGCTGGCGGAAAGCGGCACTAGAGAATCGCTTCGATCGGTTCGGCGTCGCTGGAATCCATTTCGGCGGCAATCGCCTCCGACAACAATCGCATGCCTTCGCGGATTCGATCGTCGGGTTGCACGCCAAAGCTGAGACGGATCGTATTGTGTTGGCAAGGGCCTTCCTTCGGAAAGCAGTATTGCCCGGGAACGTACAACACACCCGCATCCATCGCGCGGCTGAACAAGGTTCCCTTCGGTCCGGTGTCGATGTTGGCCGGCAACGACACCCACACGTAGAGCCCGCCGCGCGGCGCAATCCACTCGACTCCGGCGAGCGGTCGAAAATGCTGTTCGGCCGCTTCGAGCATGGCGTCGCGTTTCTTGCGATACGCGCCGCGGAGCCGCTCAATGTGTGCGTCGAGCCGTCCTGCTTCGAGCACGGCGTGCATGACATGCTGCGCGAAGTTGGGCGAGCCAAAATCGAGATTTCCTTTTTGTTCGAGCACCGGCTTAACCAGGTCGCGCGGCAAGATGCCCCATCCCACGCGCAGCCCGGGTGCGTAGCACTTGGAAAATGTGCCGGCTGAAATCACCGTATCGCCGGCTTCATCGAACGAGAGCATGCTGGGAATATCTTCGCCTTCGTAGCGCAATTCTCGATAGGCTGCGTCCTCGATGACAAAGATTCGCCCACGGCGCGACCAGCGACGCGCCATGTCGATAATCTGTGGACGCCGCTCTTCGGCCAGCGAAATACTGCCCGGGTTGTCGAAGTAGCTCGTTACGTAGATCGCCTTGACCAGCGGCAGTTCCCCCTTTTCATCGAGTTCCGCCAAGGTTGCCTCGAGCGCATCGGGAAGCATGCCCTCGCCATCGCTGGCGACGCCGATTGAGCGAATTCCCATGTTGGCCAGCGTGCCCAAAAACACGAAATAGGTCGGGGCGGCGCACAGCACAATGTCGCCCGGGTCGAGCATCGATTCGGCCGCCAAGTGGAGCAACTGATTGCTGCCGGCCGTAATCACCACCTGGTCGACCGAAACCTGGGCCGAGTCGGGCGAAACGCCATCGGCCTTGAGCCAGCGGTCGAGCAGCGCTTCGCGCAAGGGTAAATAGCCAGCCGTCGTGCCGTATTGCAAGGCAGCGCGGCCCGCCGCGACATCCGTCAGCAAACGGTCAATCGCCGTTTTCGACGGCGCCAGGGGAAGTGTCGTCTGTTCCACAAACCCGGCGGCCAGCGAAATTAACTCGGGGCGGCTTAGCGCCTGATGCATTAACTCGCTGATAGGTTGTCCAGAGGCGAGCGCAGCTCGGCGGCTGGGGCGATAGGGTGCGGAATCGACACGAGTTTGCGACATAACGGACCTGACTGACCGTTGCGGAGCGGCAGCGATCGGAAATTTTCGGGGAAAATGGCAAGTTTCGCCTTGCGGTGCATGCGCGTAAGGATAGTCGAACGACCGGGAACCGGGCAAGAGAAGGATCGGCGCGGCCACGCTTCGGTTCGCACCGCGGCCGGCCTGTCGCCGTTTGCCGTGGCGAAACGTGGACCTTTTGCTATTATTCGGGTTTGGCCTCGCTCCGTCGAGGCGATGCTGGTCCGCCGCGTATCGCTCCCCACACGAGAAATCATGTCGCATCCCGATTCAAATACCGAAGTTTCGCTGGAACCGACCGAAGGCTGGCATTGCAGCCATCTGTATTACACGTTCAATCGTAGCCGCCTGGCCGGCCTTTCGGCCGACGAACTAATTGCCGGACGGCAGGCGTTTATTCATTACCTCAATGCCGATGCCGACTACGCACCAGAGCGTTTGCAGGTGTCGATCGCCTCGGGTGGCAAGGCGGACTTCGGCCTGATGCTGCTCGATCCAAACCCACTGAAGATCGACGCCATCCATCAATTGCTCATGTCGTCGCCGCTCGGCAAAGCGCTCGATGTTGCTTATTCCTTCGTTTCCTTGACTGAAGTTTCCGAGTACGTGCCGAGTGTCGAGCAGTACGGACAGCGGCTGGTCGAAGAGGGTGAAGAGGCGGGAAGCCCGGCCTACGAGGCCAAGCTCAAGGCTTACGCCGGTCGCGAGGCGATGATGCGCAAGCAGCGGCTCACGCCCGACCTGCCACCTTGGCCGTCGATGTGCTTTTACCCCATGAACAAGAAACGCAAGGTGGGCGAAAACTGGTTCAGCCTGCCGTTCGAGGATCGCAATCGCATGATGGCCGAGCATGGGCGCAGCGGCATGGCCTTTGGCGGCAAGGTGACGCAGTTGATTACCGTTGGCATCGGACTGGAAGACTGGGAATGGGGTGTCACGCTGTGGGCCCGCAACCCCGAATTCCTGCGCGACATTGTCTACAAGATGCGATTCGACGAGGCCAGTGCACGCTACGCCGAGTTCGGGCCCTTCTTCACCAGCTATGTCGCCACGGCCGAACAAGTGCTCGATCATTGTCGCGTAGGTGTGGCGTAACGGCGATGTCGAATTCCGATTTGCCGGCCGCAGAGCCGATGTTGCGAACCATCGCCATGCCGGCCGACGCGAATCCCAGCGGTGACATCTTTGGCGGCTGGCTCCTCTCGCAAATGGACATGGCGGGCGGAAACGCCGCCATGCGCCGCGCCGGCGGTCGTGTCGTGACCGTGGCCATCGACGCCGTGAACTTTCATGAACCGGTCGAAGTGGGCGACGAACTGACGTGCTACGCCCACGTATCGCATGTGGGACGCACGTCGATGACCATCGAGATCGAGGCATGGAAACGACGGCTCGACCGCCAGCAGCGGGTAAAAGTAACCGAGGCGGTGTTTACCTATGTGAAGATCGATGCCAATCGGCGGCCTCAACCCGTTCCGCGCGGCGATGACCCGCCGGAATAGTCGGGCAACGTGCGCCATGCTTGAGATGAATGCAGGAGAATGTC
The DNA here is from genome assembly GCA_020427265.1 of Planctomycetales bacterium. Taxonomy (GTDB): domain Bacteria; phylum Planctomycetota; class Planctomycetia; order Pirellulales; family JAGQOS01; genus JAGQOS01. The sequence continues at coordinate 1,164 of JAGQOS010000199.1, read as the reverse complement.
CATGAACACCGAAGCTGCGAATAACACGCCTTGCTGGCAACCGCTCTCGGCAATCGATCGCCGCGTGGCGGGCGTGATGGTCGAGAAAGCGAAAACCACGCCGTCGGCTTATCCGCTGACCGTGAACGCGATTCGCGTGGCGAGCAATCAGAAGAGCAATCGTTCGCCGCAGATGGAACTCGACGAGTACGACGTGGAAGAGTCGTTGACCCGGCTGCGCAAAATGGGCGTGGTGACCGAAATCGTCGGCGATGGGCGAACCAGCAAATTCCGGCACATGATGTACGAGTGGCTCGGTGTCGACAAAGTGGAACTGGCCGTGATGACCGAGTTGCTGCTACGCGGCACGCAAACCGTGGGCGAGCTGCGCGGCCGCGCGGCGCGGATGGACCCGATCGCCGATCTGTCGGAGCTGACACCCATTCTCGAAAGCTTGAAAGAAAAGCGACTGATCATCTTTCTCTCGCCCATGGGCCGCGGCGCCGTGGTGACCCATGCACTGTATCAAGAGAAGGAACTCGAGCGAATTCGCCGCGAATACGGCGTGGAAGCAGCCGGCCAGGCGAGCAGCACCCCGGCGGCTCGGCCAGCCTCGGCGCCGGAGCCGGTCGTTTCACGTCCGGCGGCCGTTAGCACGCCGCCGGCGCCCGCGGCGAGCCCGACGAATCGCGATGCCGAAGTACTGCAGCAGCAAGTGCAACAATTACAAGCGGAATTAACGGCCATGCGCGAGGCCTTGGAAGCGGTGACCAGCAAGTTGCGCGAAGACCTCGACGAAATTCGACGCGAACTAGGAATGTAGGAAAGCACATGGACGGAAAATTTCTGCGCAACGTAGCGATCATCGCGCATGTCGACCACGGCAAGACATCACTGGTCGACAAACTGCTATACCAGTCGGGTATGTTCCGCAACGAAGATCTCGACAAGCTTGCCGGCGGGCAACATGGCCTGATCATGGACTCGAACGACCTGGAACGCGAGCGCGGCATCACGATCTTTTCGAAGAATTGCGCCGTTCGCTACCTGGCCGATGACGGGCACGAGTACAAGATCAATCTGATCGACACGCCGGGCCACGCCGACTTTGGCGGCGAGGTCGAGCGCGTGTTGAAAATGGCCGACGGCGTGTTGCTGCTGATCGACGCCTTTGAAGGTCCCATG
>JAGQOS010000198.1 GCA_020427265.1 Planctomycetales bacterium | reverse complement strand
GCTTTTATTACCCGCCTGAGCCCATGCACACTAATTCTTTGGGGTTCCGAACCGATTTGATGTTGGCGGCCTGCGACGGCGAGGTCGTCAGCGGCCCGCGGTACATCGCGGCGCGCACGCCGGCGTGTCCGCAGTTTTGGTGGGGGAATTTTGTGCTCTTTGACGAACCGCCGCCGCCCGGCGCAGGGGAACACTGGGAGGCGGTCTTTGATCGCGAGGTTGGCTGTGTGCCCGGGATTCGGCATCGCAATCTGGCCTGGGATGCGATCGACGGTTCGCAGGGCGATGCGCAGTCGTTTGTCGCCCGGGGCTATGCGCTCACGGAGAATGTGTTCCTGACAGCCAACGAAACGCGCCCGACGGCGCACGACCGTGCGGATCTCGACGTTCGGCCGCTAAACACCGACGCGCAGTGGCTTGCCGCGCTGATCATCGCGCAGCGATCGTTCGACGCGAGTGCAAGTTTTCAGGCCTTTCAAGAGCAACAGATGCGCCGCCAGCGCGCCCTGGTCAACCGCGGGGTCGGCCAATGGTTCGGTGCTTTCCGCGGCGACGACATGGTGGCCACGATGGGGCTGTTCGTCCGGGAAGGTTTGGGCCGCTGCCAAGGCGTGGCGACCGCACCCGAACATCGCCGCCAGGGATGTTGCAGTACGTTACTGCACGGCGTCTGCTCGCATGGCTTCGCCCAAATGGGCGCGGAGCAGATCGTCATTATGACCGCGGCAGACAACGCCGCCGCGCGCGTTTACGAGTCGGTCGGTTTCCAGCAGAGCGAGCGCGTGTCGAGCCTGTCAATGGCTACTTTGTAACCGTTGCGAGTCGCGTCTACCAGATCACTTCCACGCCGCCGGTAGCGCCGTGCAGGAACAGGGTCGACTCCATGTCGATCGCGCGGCCGCTCAGGGCCGTGTCGGTGAAGTCGAGTTGGTTGGGGGCCAGGGCCACGCCGTCGGCCCACAGCACATGGTAGCCGCCGCGCAGGCTGACGCGATCGCTCAGGAAGATCGCCAGGTGCAGCGCGGCTTCGCCCACGAAGGCGACGTCGCTATCGTAGGTGTGCACGTCGCGCAGCGCTATTTGGTTGTTGAAGTCGCCCACTGTCTGTCGATGATCGACCGAATTGGAGAACGCGCCGGCCTTGCAAAAGCCGTCCCAGCCCCAATGCGAGTATTCCTGCACGATGGCGGCGCCAATCTGGCCGCCGTACAGGTCGTTGCTCACGCGCACGTTGTAGTCGCCGCTGCCGAATCCGGCGTCGAAGGCGTTGATGTTGAATTGTTCGTCGAGGCTCAAGAACCGCGCTCCGCCGAAGAAGTCGATGCAACCCAAACGATAGATCCAGTTGCCCTCGCCGCTATGCAGGTCGGCCGCGTAGTTGAAACGCATGCGGTCGGCGTCGAGGAAGTCGAACGTGGCCAGCGCCAGATCGCCGGGAATGGCCAGATCGTTCGCGCCGCTGACCGTTTCCTGCGCGTGCCAATGATGTGTACCGAAATAGGTGAGTTCGATGGCGTTGCATTCGTTGATGTTGAATCCCGCCACGGCGCGCGGCCCGACCTCGGGGTCGAAGTCGATGTCGCTGGCCGAGAAGATCGGCGTTTGCCCCACACCCTGCACGACGAGCGTTTGATCGCGCTCAGCCCGCTCGCGGGTGAGCAAGAGCAACTCGGCGCGGAAATAAGCGCCCTGCAATTCTTCCAGGCCGTCGCTTTCGTAGCACACATCGCAACTGCCGCCGTCGCACGACTGGTCGCAGGGGATCTCGGGATAGTCTTCGTCGTAATTCTCGTCGATGAATCGTCGCACGCGCGAGGAATAAACGTCGTGCGCCACGGGGCGGAAGTCTTCCGACCCGGCGAGCTCGTCGCGTTCGGGGTGCTGGCGAGCGCGCTGGTCGCGCTCATAGCGCCGGCGGGCTTCTTCTTCCGTACGGGCTTCGTATTCAACATGCGGCTCGTAGTCGAAACGCTCGTCGTACACGGCTTCGGCCGGTTCGTCGTAGTCGATCCGCTCGTGCGACGATTCGAGCTGGCGATGGTTGGTCGTGGGCGGCGGCTGGTTGTAGTGTCGCCGCGAGCGAATCGCTTCGAGCCGCGAAGCGGGGAGAATTCCGTAGTCGTCTTCCGGGTCGGCGCCGGCGGCAAGCAGTTCCACTCCGTCGTCGGATTGGTTCGCATCGGCGTCGTAGCCGGCGGTTGCCGTTTCATAGTAATTGGAGAACGATTCACCGTAGCCGTAGGCTTCTTCATGTCCGACCAGCACGACTTGGGAATCGCGAATCGTGCGATTTGTGCTGGCCGTGCGCTCCGATTCTTCTTCGACCGGAGGCAGCCGTTTCGCCCCTGGCGGCAGCGCGAACAGCCGCGTGGGCAGCACCGGATGACGCGGCAAGAGTCGCGGCGCAGCCGTGTCGGCCGCCTGGCCGCGGTTGTGTGTCGCAGCGCCCCATTCGGCGCCTTGTATGGCAGGCTGGCATGCCAGCACTGTTAGCAAACAGAGTAAAACTCGCTTCATCACCGCGCCCCTTTCAGGCGTTTCAACCGCGCTGAGCGCTCCATTTCGGCGCGCCGCACTCGCAGGTCTGTACACGGATGCGCCGGCACAACCGCGCGAACCGCGCGCCGTCGACACAATCGCTACGTTGGGTCTCATCTGAACTATCGTCTCGATTGCTAGAACCGGTACAAACCTTTGCGCCGGAATCTTCATATCGATTCGTATAACCGTTACAGACGTGTCAAACTTTAACGGTTAGATGATTTGTACGGCGCGTTTTGCGCTACGATTCGATCGCGCGCTACTGAATTGCAACGATTGTGCCATGACCAGCGGTTGATGATGCGCGTGACGACTGTTCCACGCATTCCGCATTTTTGTTTGACGACCTATAGCGCGCATCTATACTGAACCTATCACCTTTTCCAAAGCCCCTGATCGAACCGTCGGTTCGCGTGACGTCAGGGTTTGCGGGCTGCAACCTTCTTACAGCTCGTGGCAATTTACGGGGTCATCGAGTTCGTCCCCAGGTTCACCGTAGGAGAGTGCGAGTCATGTCGTTGAATACCTTTGCGCGGAAAATGGGGGCTATAAGAAAACCGGGAAGGCGCTCGCGGCCTCGACTTGCCAACTCGCTGGCGAGTGAACCGCTTGAAGCGCGGCAGATGCTCACTACGACCGTGTTTCTCGACTTCGGGCAGGGGCTGGCCGCGGCTGGACTCGACATGACCGTGGCCGAACTGCGCGACATCAACGGCGTCGGTCCCGAGGCCGACCGCACAACGGGGCCCGATCTGGCGAACAAGCCCGATGGCACGCCCATTTATACCGGCAGCGACTCGCTGCATCTCGAAGCGATCGGTGTCGACTTGAACGACGACGGTTCGGTCAACGCCGCCGATCTCGACTTGCTAGCAAACCGGGTTCTCGACATCGCGCGACAGGCTTTTGAGCCGTTTAATGTCGATGTGCAATTGGCGGCAGCCGGTTCCACGGCCGACGTCGTCGCCTCGCTCGCCGCCAACGGCGATGGGGTTGGCAACCGCGACGCCTATGTACTGGCGACTTCGTTCACGTCGGGCGGCGACAATGTCGGCCAGATGCTTGGGCTATTGGGCCGAGCGGCCACGGTGGATCTGGGCGAGAACGCAGCGGCCGACGGCGTGGTGGCCGAGAACGCTACCGACGAAGTCGCGGTCGCCTTCGCCAACCACGTGCTGATGCGTTACGACGACCCCAACGAATTCGTGCAAGCGTTGGCGTTCGTTTCGATCCACGAAGCGAGCCACACGCTGGGCCTGCGGCACACGCGCGACGCCACACCTGCCGAAGGGTTGCTGTCGACCGGCGACATGATGCGATTGGGCAGCGACACGCGCGACGCGACCAACATCTTCACGCGGTTCGATCTCGATCTGAGCAACTCGCCCTTGCTGGTGAACAATTACGAAGAGCTGGTGGGCGATGAAAACATTGGCTATCGCGACGACAACGCCAACCTGGTTCCCGATCTGGCCTATGTCACCGGAACCGGAGCGCACGACCATATTCGAATTGTCGACAACGGTGGCGGCTCGGTCCTGGTTACGGTCGATGCCTATGCCGACGCGGCGATGACCGACTTGATTCGTAGCGAGTCGTACCGCTTGACGCTCGATCGCACCGACGCCTTGGGCACCGAAGGCCGCGTGGTCGTCGATGCTTCGTTTGGCGATGACTTGATTGAGATCGTCGTCAATCATAATGACAATGCCGACTTCGAATTCGACGTGCGAGGCGGCGCGGGAGCAAACCGCTTGATCGGCGAATTCCGCGGCACGAACACCTGGACCATCGACGGGGCCGACTCGGGGAACCTGAACGGCCGGCTGCGTTTCTTCGACGTGGGCGACCTGAGCGCCGGAACGCGCAATCGACAAGACGTGTTCGTGCTCGCCAGCGGCGGATCGCTTTCCGGCGGCATCGACGGTGGCCGCGGCGCCGACACGCTCGACCTTTCGGCACTTTCAGCGCCGACCATCACGCCGCAAGGTCCCGGCGCTATCGATGGACTCAACGGACTGGCGACCGGGCTTGGCGACGGCTTTCAAAACATCAATGCGGTCGTGGGCGACGGCACACAGGTACTGATCGGTCCCGATGCGCCTGCCGAGTGGCAGATCGACGGCAACCACGTCCGCCTGACTTTCGCCGGCGACTCGTTCGAATTCGACAACGTAGCGGCGATTCATGCCGGCAATGCCGCGGACCGTTTCTCGGTTGTTGGCAGCGCACCGTCGCCTCAACTAACGATCGACGGCGGCGACGGCGATGACGCGTTGCTCGTCGACGTGGCGGCCGACCAAACCTGGACGCTTAGCGGTCCCGGCGCGGGCGATGTCAACGGCGTGGTCTTCTTCCAAAGCCTGGAAGATCTGGCCGGTGCGGCAATGACTTCGAACGACACGTTTGTTTTCCTGCCCGGCGGCAGCGTGCCGGGCGATATCGATGGCGGCAGCGGCGAAGACACCCTCGATTTCTCGGCCGCCGATTCGCAGGTCGTCGCCCTTTCCGCGCTCGGCGCGGTCGACGGGTTCAACGGCACGGCGGCGGCGGCCATCGGCGGTGAGTTCCGCAATATCAACGCCCTCATCGGCAGCACAGCCGGCACGACCGACGCCCTGGTCGGCCTCGACCAGGATACCGATTGGTCGATCACTGCACTGGGCGAAGCGATGACCACCGGCGGCCGTACGCTGGTGCTCGGCGGCATCGATGGTCTGATCGGCGGCGAGCAGGCCGACCGTTATACGATTTCCGTCGCGCCGCCCGCGGGCCTGATCTTTATTGACGGCCGCGACGGCGCCGACACGCTGCTGGCCGACATCGATGCGAATCAAACCTGGACACTCGACGGCCCAGGCCGGGGCGATGTGAATGGCGCGATCGAATTCGCTGGCATCGATTTCCTCACCGGTGCGGCGATGACTTCGAACGACACGTTCGTCTTCCTGCCCGGCTCGTTCCTCGCCGGCGATATCGACGGCGGCAGCGGCGAGGATACGCTCGATTTCTCGGCGGTCGATTCGCAAGTGCTCGCGCTGACCGGCGGCGGCGCGGTCGATGGGCTCGACGGCTTCGGGTCAACTCACCTCGGCGGCGCTTTCCATAACATCGATGCTTTGGTCGGTAGTTCGTCCGGCCTATCCGACATGCTGGCCGGTCTCGACGAAGCGACCGAGTGGTTGCTCGAAGGCGACAACGGCTCGGTGCGCACGCTCGGTAAAGCGATGTCGATCACCGGATTCGAATCGCTCGTGGGCGGCAGCCAGGCGGACCACTTCTCGTTTGGCGGCACGCCACCGGTGGCCGATATGTCGATCGCCGGCGGTGGCGGCGAGAACTCCGTGGCGCTCGATCTGGGCGAGAGCGCGCAATGGACCTTCGACGGCGCCGGCGCCGGCAGGCTGGCACTCGCGGCTACGCAGGTCGAGTTTGCCGAGATGATTCATGTCGCGGGCGACGCTTCGGCCGATGATCTCTTCATCTTCGATGGCCTGGGCTCGCTGATCGGCAACCTCGACGGCCGCGGCGGCGACGACACGCTGAACGTGGCCCTCGCGCCGGCGCAGACGATCGAACTCGTAGATGTCGGAGCGATCGATGGCTTCGACGGCACGGCAATGCCGGCGATTGGCGAAATGTTCCACAACATCAATCGGATCGTCGCCGATGCGACACCGGCCCATTCGCTGCGCGGCCTGAACGCACCGACCAACTGGCGAATCGAAGGCGGCGCCATCCTGATGTCGGCCGCCGGACGCGAGTTGCAAATCGCCAACGTGCAAACGCTGTTCGGCGGCTCGGATAGCGACGACTTCCAAGTGCTCGCCGCGCCGAGTGCGCCGCTAGCGCTCGATGGTGGCGACGGAACTGACTCGCTGCTGGTCGACATTGTTCCAACACAAAAATGGACCATCGACTCGGTGGGCGGCGGCAACGTGAACGAAATGGTCGTCTTCTCGGCAATGGAGAACCTCGCCGGCGCGGCGATGACTTCCGACGACACGTTCGTCTTCCTGCCTGGCGGCGCGGTGCCGGGCAATGTCGATGGCGGCAGCGGCGACGACACGCTCGACTTCTCAGCAACCGACTCGGTACTCGTGCACGTGCTCAACAATGGGGTCGTGGATGGCGCCGACGGAGTCGCCTCGCCCCACATCGGCGGACTCTTCCTCAATATCGAAGAAATCGTCGGCAGCGAGGCCGGGTTGACCGACGAACTGGTCGGTCGCGACCTGAACTCGACCTGGTTGATGACCGGCGACCGGGGCGAGTATATCGATGCCGGGCTAATCACGCTTCGCTTCGGCAACTTCGATTCGTTCGTGGCCGGCACAGGCGATGACTATTTCGCGCAAACCTTCACCGCGCCAACTAACCCGATCACGATCAACGGCGGCGACGGCAACGACGAATTGGCCGTCAGCTTCTCCCACGATCATCTCTGGACGATCGACGGGCCGAACAGCGGCAACGTGGATAACCTGATCCATTTCGTCGACGTCGAGAATTTGGCGGGCACCGGGCTGACGGCGAACGATACCTTCGCCGTCCTGATCGGCGGTTCGCTCTCTGGTTCGATCAACGGGCATATCGGCCGTGACACGCTCGACCTGTCGGCGCTCGACACACCGCAGGTCGTGCAACTTAGCGACATCGGTGGCGTCGACGGTTTCGACGGCATAACGATGACCGGACCCATTGGCGGCGGATTCCAGAACATCGACGCCGTCGTTGCTGGATCGACCGCCGAAGACATGCTGACCGGCGTGAATCGGCTCAGCGATTGGGTTATCGATGGCGATGCTGGCGCGCTGTCGGCCTTCGGGCATCACCTGGACTTCGCCAGCTTCGAAATCATCCGCGGCGGCGACGCCAAAGACCGCTTCGCCATCATGAACACGGTCGACGGCGCGATGCTCGAAATCTTCGGCGCACTGGGGCACGACGAGTTCATGATCCTTTCCACCGGCCTCGGCAGCACGCTCTCGATCAGCGGCGCTTACGGCAGCGAAGTGTTCGAAGTGCTCGGGACCGGCGAGGGTAGCACACTCGATCTGCGCGGCAACGACGGTCGCGACGACTTCCGGATTCATGGCGCCGGGCTGGCGAGCGAAATTCGCACGACCGGCGGCCAGGGGCACGACTCGTTCCTGGTCACGGCATCGGCCGCGGGCAGCATTCTCAAGCTCTTTGGCAACACGGGCGACGACAGGTTCCAAATCGGCGGCGACGACGCGCAGCCCAACCCGGCCAATCTCGACTCGATCGAGGGCAGCGTCATTGTGCGGGCCGCGCAGGGCGACGACGCGATTCTCGTTAACGACCAGGCGAGCGGTCTACCGGCCACGTACTCGATTACGCCGACGAGCGTGACAACCGAAAACGCCGATGGCTCGCCGCGCGCCTTCGGCGGGTTAATCTACGACGGCGACACCGAGCAACTCGATCTGGCCGGCAGCGAACTGGCGAACTTGTTTCTGGTGGTTCCGAGCGAGTTGACCCGGCACCAGCTTTTCGGCAACGATCCGACGGGTGATCCGGTACACGGCGACGAATTGCGGATCGATTTTGCCGGCACGACAGGCCGCCGGCTGACGCTCGACGACCGCGCGGCCGGCGACGGCCGCTGGGAATTCGCCAATCGCCGCGACGTGGAATTCCGCAGCATCGAACACTTCAATTACT
>JAGQOS010000197.1 GCA_020427265.1 Planctomycetales bacterium | reverse complement strand
CGACGTTCGCGAAACGCTCTACCGTCTTCGCCGCAACCCGCGCACCGCGCACACACCCATCGGCATTTTGGCGGCAGTCGATGATCGATCGCGCGCCGAACAGCTAGCCGCCGAAATTGGCTTTTCACACGTTTTCGTGGAACCCCAAGATGACAAAGCCGCGCAGTACTGCGTGGACACGCTGCAGACGCTGCTTCCGCGCGATGTGCCGGTTGGCGATGAGCGAACGTCGATGGCGCGTGAGGCGCTGGAGTTGCTGCACGTGCTGGCCAGCGATGCAACGCGCCGCCAGGAGATGTGGCGATATCAAGTGGCCATCGAGCACGCGGCGCGCCATCCGCAGTTGCACGAAGCCGCCATCAAATTGCTCGTCGATTTTGGAACACCGTCCAGCCAGACGGCGCTCGTGAACTTGGCCTCGCTCAGCGGCTTGGCGATGCCGGTGCGCTCGGTCGCCGCGCAAGGTTTTGCCGCCAGTGTGGGTCGACACGGCGTGCTGTTGACGACAAAGCAAATACTTCAACAATACGACCGATACAACGCCAGTGAAGCGGCCGCACCCGAAACCCAAAAACTGTTGGCCTCGCTGCTCGATGCTATCGAGTCGCCACGCCTGGCCGAACAAGACAACCCGCCTTCCGAATGATCTGGCTACGGCCAGACGACAACGCGCCATGGGCGTTCAACTGAATCGAAACTTAGCCGCGCCCGACGCCCCCTTGCCGGGGATCATCGGTGATAGCGAATCGATGAAGGCCGTTTATCGAACGACGCGCCAAGTCGCCAAATCGAGGGCGGTCGTGCTGTTGCTGGGCGAAACCGGCACGGGCAAGGAGCTGATCGCCGGCGCCATCCATAATTTGAGCCAGCGTCGCAACGGACCGTATGTGCGCGTGAATTGCGGCGCGCTGGCGGAAAATCTGCTGGAGAGCGAACTGTTTGGCCATGTGGCCGGGGCGTTCACCGGCGCCGTCAAGAACCGCACAGGTCGCTTTGAAGCCGCGCACACGGGCACGATTTTTCTCGATGAGATCAATTCCACTTCGCTGACACTGCAAGTGAAACTGCTGCGCGTTTTGCAGGAGCAGGAATTCGAACGCGTGGGTGATACCCAGACCGTGCGCGTGGACACGCGCGTGGTCGCCGCCTCGAACCGAGACTTGGCCGAAGAGGCGGAAAGCGGGAAATTTCGCGAAGATCTTTACTATCGGCTCAACGTCGTGCCGATCGTGCTTCCGCCACTGCGTAAACGGCGCGAAGACATTCCCCAATTGGTCGGCCATTTCCTGAATGTGTACAACGAGGAGAACGACCGCTACGTTTCACATATCGATGCGACAGCAATGCAAGCGTTGCAGGATTACGACTGGCCAGGAAACGTGCGCGAACTGCAGAATTACGTCGAGCGGTGCGTGGTCATGGCGCCGGGCGACGAACTGACGGTTGATCTTTTGCCCGAGGCCGTGGTTTTGGGCCCTAAACCCAAGGCGTCTCCGGTACGAAAGGTCGATTTGGAAACGCTCACCTACGAGTTAGTTCAGCAGGGCCTGAGCACGGCCGGTCCGCAAGAGGACAGCATGCACTCGAAGATCGTCAATCGCGTCGAACGGGAATTGATCTCCCAGGTAATGACCTCGTGCGATAATGTTCAGATCAAAGCGGCGGCCCGCCTGGGCATTAACCGCAACACGCTGCATAAGAAGCTGAAGGAATACGATCTCGGGGGCGAATGAGAATGCGTCCCGCGCCTCGTTCGCGCGGCGTCATTCAAGTTCATCGTCGACTACGGTGGGAAGATGCTCGACGGAATCAGCACGACTTGTTTTGCCGCCAGCTATACGGTGGCTCTGGGAATTGAACTGGGGCGACTGTTTTCGTATGCCACGTGGCCGCGCAAATTGAAAGTCGGCTGCGCCGCCGCCGGCATGGTGGCGCATACACTGTACATCGCATCGCGGGCAACCGCCGCGGGAAATACATCGCCACTTTCCAGCCCGTACGACTGGTATCTCCTGTCGGCCTGGACTCTGATGGCCATCTATTTCTACTTCGAGGTTCAGTACGGCCGTGCGGCGGTCGCGCTGTTTTTGCTTCCGCTCGTGTTGGGATTGATCGGCGCGGCGCAGTTTGCCGATACCGAGCCGTTCGCACCGCTGCGCGCTTCGCGAGGATGGGGAAACATTCACGGCACAAGCTTGCTCTTCGGCACCGTGAGTGTGTTGATCGGCTTTGTCGCCGGCCTGATGTACCTGCTGCAAAGTTATCAGCTCAAGCACAAAATGCTGCCGACCGAGGGGCTACGGCTGCCGAATCTCGAACGGCTGGGAACGATCAATAGCCGTTCGATCGCCTGGTCGGTATTGTTTATCGGCATTGGTTTCGGGTCGGGCGTGGTGCTGAATCTCATCAAACACCAGCAAGACGACGCCTATCTGCCCTGGAACGATCCGGTGGTTCTCTCGTTTGCGGGCATGTTCCTTTGGTTGCTGATCGCCAATATTTTTAACTGGGCTTATCGCCCGGTACGACTCGGCAAGAAAGTGGCCTATTTGACCGTGGCCAGCTTTCTCTTTCTTGTCGTCTCGATGGCCGTGCTGTTGTTCGGCCCCACAGAGCACGGCGCCCGCCACGGTGGCGGCGAAGCCGCACTCGAGGCCACTTTGCCCAATCGCGCATCACACGTTCAGCGCCTGCTGCCCGCTGGCGATGTCGAGACTCCGGACGATGCTTCCCGGGCTATACTCGCTCTGGCCATTTGGGGAAATTCGTGATGAAACTCCAAGTGGTCGGTTGCAGCCATCACGCTTCGTCGGTCGATGTTCGCCAACGCCTGGCGTTCAACGCCGATCAGGCCCGCGCCGCGCTCGAATCTTGGCGTGCGGCCTTCCCCAATACCGAGGCCGTGCTGCTTTCCACCTGCAATCGCGTCGAGGTTTACACGGCCGCGGAAAAAGAGGAATCCGGGCCCTCGCACGAAGACGTCGTCGAGTTCCTGGCCGCCTTCCACCATTTGCCGGCCTATGAAATCTTCGATGATCTCTTCGAACGCACCGGCGAAGACGCCATCCGCCATCTGTTCACCGTCGCCGCCAGTCTCGACAGCATGGTGGTTGGCGAGCCGCAGATTCTTTCCCAGGTAAAGCAGGCCTACGAATTAGCCACTCAGCAAGATAGCACGGGTCCGCTGACACACGGCATCTTCCAGGCCGCCGTCCGAGTCGCGCGCCGCGTGACGAGCGAAACCACGATCCATCAACGCCGCGTCAGTATTCCCAGCATCGCTGTCGCCGACTTTGCTCGCCAACTTTTTGATCATTTTTCCGACAAGCAGGTTCTTGTTATCGGCGCGGGTGAGATGGGCGAAGAAACACTGCGATATCTGCGCGAGGAAGGCGCCCGTCAAATCGTGGTCGTCAATCGCAGTCTTGAGCGCGCCGAGCAATTGGCGTCAGCCTTCGAAGGAACCACCGCGCCCTGGGAAAGTTTGCATGAAGAGCTGATCCGGGCCGACCTGGTGGTTTCGACAACCGGAGCGACGGAGCCAATTCTCGATCGGGCCACGTTCGACGCGCGCGTTGCGCCCGGTCGATTTCAGCGCCCTTTGTTCATACTCGATCTGGCGACCCCGCGCGACATCGACCCGGAGATTAACGACGCGCTAGGCGTCTTTCTTTATTGCCTGGATGATTTGGCCGCGGCTTGCGAGCGCAACAAGCAGTTGCGCGACCGCGAATTGCCCCGCGCCTTGGCGATCGTGGAAGATGAAACCGCGTCGTTCATGAAGGATCTGTCGCATCGCACAATGGCGCCGATCATTCGCCGTTTGCGCGCCGACTGGGAGGAGACCAAGGAAGCAGAAGTTCAGCGTTTGATGAACAAGCTGCCGGAACTCGATGATCGAGCCAAACGCGAAATCACCATCTCCTTCGACCGGCTGGTGAACAAGTTGCTGCACCCGCCGCTCGAGTCACTCCGCGACCGCGCTCGCGAGGGAACGCATCACGGTCTGCTGGAAGCGCTGAAGCGATTGTTTCAAATCCGCGACTAATGCGGTTATCATAGAAGCACACATCCCCAGCTTCCAATTCACCGCGGGCTCCATGGTTGCGGCAATCCGAAGACTTTTGCAATTCCATCGCTTCGATTGGCGCGGACACGTTGCGCGCCTCCACTTAGTGCTCGTCGCCTGCGCGCTGACAAATGTCTCGCCGCGGCTGGCAATCGGTGCAGAGCCCGATTCAACAGTCGCCAGCGCGCCGAACATCGTCGTCATGTTGGCCGACGATCTGGGATACGGCGATCTGGCATGCTACGGAAGCGAGGTGCTTAAGACGCCGAACATCGATCGTCTGGCTGCGGAAGGCCTACGGCTCACCGACTGTTATGCCGCCGCGCCGAATTGTTCACCCGCTCGCGCCGGACTCATGACGGGGCGTGCTCCGTGGCGGTTGGGAATTCACAACTGGATTCCGATGCTCTCGCCCGTTCATGTGCGTCGCGAAGAAATCACGATCGCCACGCTGCTGCGCCGAGCCGGCTATGCAACATGTCATGTTGGCAAGTGGCATCTCAACGGACGTTTCAACATGGCCGGGCAACCACAGCCCTCGGACCATGGGTTCGAGCATTGGTTTTCCACACAAAACAATTCTTTGCCAAACCATCGCAATCCCAACAATTTCATCCGCAACGGCCAGGCGGTCGGCCAACTGCATGGCTATTCTGCGCGCCTCGTGGCCGGCGAAGCCATCCGCTGGCTGCAGGACCATTGTGAGACGACGCGCGAGCGACGCCAGCCGTTCTTCCTATTCGCATGCTTTCACGAACCGCACGAACCCATCGCCACCGACCCACAGCTTGCCGCCTGGTACCCATCGTCCGACGATCCCAGCCGAGCGGCGCATCACGGCAACGTTTCGCAACTGGACGAGTCGATCGGCCGCTTGCTCCAAGCCATCGACGATTTGGGCCTGCGCGACGAGACGTTCGTCGTGTTCACAAGCGACAACGGGCCCGCCATCACGCGGATCCATCCGCATGGATCAGCCGGACCGCTCCGCGATAAGAAGGGTTCGATGTACGAAGGCGGAATTCGCGTGCCGGGCATTGTCCGCTGGCCAAGGCATACGCAACCGGGCAGCGTGTCGAACGAACCGGTCAGCGGTGTCGATCTGCTACCCACGCTCTGCGCCGTGGCTGGGGCACCCGTTCCGGCCGATCGGGCGATCGACGGGGCGAGTTTCCTGCCGATTTTTGAATCGCAGCCGATCGTACGCACGAAGCCGCTTTACTGGCAATTCAATCGGGCGACGAGTAAACCTAAAGTCGCCATGCGGATGGGCGATTGGAAGATCTTGGCCCATTTAGATACACCCGAACTGCGCCCGGGCGTGGATCAAACCGCCGCGGAAATGAAGCGATTCAAGACGGCGGATCTAACCACATTCGAGTTATACAATCTGCGCAACGACATCTCTGAGACAACCGATGTAGCCGCTGAACAACCCGAACGGCTGGCGACGATGGCCGCGACGCTGCGCGAATCATATTACGAGATGCGCGACGAGAGCCCCGTCTGGCCCGCCTGGGAATGGACCCACTACGAAGGCCAGCGAATCGAGTGGCCCGATTATTGGGAAAAGCGTCATCGGCCCCCGGCCAAATAGCGAACCTTTGCACGATGGACAACATGCGATACTTTGCTGCCCAATTCGCGCCACTCTTGGCGGCCGCACTCGTAATCACCACGCACGATGACGCGGCCGCCGAGTCGCCTGCGCCGGTTCAGGTTTTCCTTCTCGCCGGACAATCGAATATGGAGGGACAAGGTGT
Organism: Planctomycetales bacterium; assembly: GCA_020427265.1. GTDB lineage: Bacteria > Planctomycetota > Planctomycetia > Pirellulales > JAGQOS01 > JAGQOS01. Next base: position 2,447 of record JAGQOS010000197.1, on the reverse strand, counting down.
CGTCGACCTGGATCACCCAGACTATTACAACGGTGGTCGCGGAACTCTGGTCGATGTTCTTGCGAAGACCAATCGACCGGAAATGTTCCAACATGTGCGCACCAACAACGGAGAGTGGGCGGTTCGCGACGATGTCTGGTGCCGGTTTAAGAACAGCCACGGAACCAAACAAGGTCGGCTCTCGATCGGATTTGCAGGCTATCCGGGCCATCATCACATCGGCCCCGAGTTTCAGTTCGGCCACGTGGTTGGCCAGGCTCTCGCCGAACCGGTGTTGCTCGTCAAAACGGCCTGGGGCGGCAAGAGCTTGTTTCAAGACTTTCGGCCGCCTCGTTCCGGCGGCGCGACCGGTCCGTACTATACGCAGATGATTGCAGAAACGCGCGAGGCGCTCGAACGAATGGCGATCGATTTTCCAGACTTAAAAGGTCGCGAATACAAGTCGGCCGGATTGGTTTGGTTCCAGGGCTGGAACGACGCCTTCGGCCCGGAAACGGCTCGGGCGGAATACGAGCAGAATCTCGTGAATCTGATCCTCGATATCCGCGACGAATTTCATTCGCCCCATTTGCCAACCGTCATCGGCGAACTGGGCAACGGCGGCGAAAATGCCGGAGATCGGATCCAAGAAATTCGCCGCGCCCAGGCGGCGGCCGCCGTTCGAAAAGAGCTTCGAGGCAACGTCGCCTTCGTGAAAACGACTGCGTTTGCTCGACCGGCGGAAGAGTCGCCCAACACAGGGCATGGCCATCATTGGTTTGGCAATGCCGAAAGCTACTTCCTGATTGGCGACGCGCTCGGCCGAGCGATGGTGGATTTGTTGACACCGCAGTAAACGGAAATTGCATGCGTCTCTTCGAAGGCACACCCTGGGATCGTCCGCCGCGCTGCGAGCAGTGCGGCGAGTTGGAAGAGATCTGCACTTGTCCTCCGCCCACAAAGCCACAGGCAACGCCGGGATCGCAGACCGCGCAACTTGCCGTGGAGAAGCGAAAGCGCGGCAAGCTGGTCACGGTTGTTCGCGGCTTGGCAGCCGACGACAATGATCTGTCGGCATTGCTAGCGCAGATGAAGGCCACGTGCGGGGCCGGTGGAACGTTGAAGGGAGATTCGCTCGAAATCCAAGGCGACCACTTGGCTCGACTGCACGATTTTCTTGCGGAAATCGGCTACCGAATCCGCAGCTAGAACGCGGATTTTCAAACGAATTCGGCCTTCGCGGCGAATTGGGTAAAGGACCGGGAAATGACGCTTCGCGCTGCCCCGTATGTTCAAGTCGCGATCGGTTTGAAGTATACTCAGCAGCAGTGTGGGAAACCGGTTCGGCCGAGAATTCGTGGGGCATCTGCGGACGTTCGCCGAAACAAAATCGCTGCAAGACTAACCGTTTTAGATACTTCGATTTCAGAAGGATTACATCCATGCCAAGTTCCTACAAGCCATCGCGTCGCGATTTTCTCCAAGGCGTGGCGAGTGTCGGTGCGGCAAGCTTGCTGTTGCCCACCCCGCGCCGCACTTGGGCTCGGGAATTGTCGAACGATCGTCCCGTCTTCGCGACCATCGGCCTGCGTAATCAAGGGTGGGCGATTACGAGCAAGTCGTTCAAATTTGCCGACTTCGCCGCACTAGCCGATGTCGACGCCAACGTGCTCGGTGAAAACGTCGAGAAAGTCAAGCAGCATCAGGGCAAAGCGCCCGACGCTTACAGCGATTATCGCAAGGTGCTCGACCGCAAGGACATCGACGCGGTGATGATTGCGACACCGGATCATTGGCACACGAAGATCGCTGTCGAAGCGATGTATGCCGGTAAAGACGTGTATTGCGAAAAGCCGCTCACGCTCACGATCAACGAAGGAAAACTGATCGAGAAGGTCGTGAAGGAAACCGGGCGCGTGTTTCAAGTGGGAACGATGCAGCGCACCGAAACCGGCCAACGGTTCCTGCAGGCAATCGCCCTGATCAGAAATGGTCGCATCGGCACTGTGCAGAAAGTTACTTGCGGCATCAACGGCATGGAAGCTTCGCCGGTGATTCCGGTGGCGCCGGTTCCCAGCGGGCTCGATTGGGATGTTTGGCTTGGACCGGCGCCCAAGGTTGCTTACCGTGCGCTGCCACAAATGCGCACCGGGTACGGCGGCGGCGTGCCGCTCTTTAGCAACTGTCATTACTCCTTCCGCAACTGGCATGAGTATTCGGGTGGCAAGCTGACTGACTGGGGCGCGCATCACGTAGATATCGCCTGTTGGGCGCTTGGCGCTTCGAGCACAGGCCCCAGTAAGGTAACACCGGTCGAGTACAATCTGCCGGTTGAGTACAAGGACGGCTACCCAGTGGTCGAAGATCAGTACAATGCGGCGACGAACTTCAAGATTCGGGTCGACATGCCCGACAACGTCGAAATGACGATTACCAGCGAAGGCGACAACGGCATTCTCTTCGAAGGT
>JAGQOS010000196.1 GCA_020427265.1 Planctomycetales bacterium | reverse complement strand
TACTCGAGTGGACGCGTTTCAAATCCGGCTTCGCGGAACAATTGCGAAAATGTCTGGTAGGTGTAAAGGATCTTGTGATCCGCCGCGGCCGAGCCCGCTCCGCCCGGCTCGACGCGGCGAATGTATTCCGGCGAGGGATGCAGGCCGTCGGGAACAGCCACACGAAAGATTGCGCCCGGTTTCATGTATTGGCAGCAGAGCCTCGCTGCGCCGAGCCCCTGCTCCCAAGTCAAATGCTCCCAGACATGCTCGGCCAGCATGGCATCGATCCGCCGTTGGCCGAAGAGCTGCTCCCATTCGTCGGGGAGCAACAAGTCGAGCGTCGCCTGGTCGGTAATATGCCAACCTTTGTAGGCGATCTTCGGACCACCCCCGACAATCAGCCGCAATGGTTGCCGAGGATCCGCAATCGCCAGATCTAAACGACGCCGTAGTTTCGCCTGGAACTTCGGCGAAGCCGTGACGCGTTTCAGAATGGCTCGCTCCAGATTACGCTTATTGCGGCGAAGCCAACGAATAGGTGAAGCCAAGTTGTCTAACTCCTCGATGATGGTGCGTTGCGCACAACACGTGTAAAGACGTCGCCCACTTGACGCGCCGTGGCGCGCCACGATCTCCGTTCCATTCGACGGCGAATGAGCAGGCGATCCCAATCGCGCCGTAGCGCCGTTTCGATTCCATGGACCGCAGAAGCCGCGCTTCGGTCGGGAAGCACAATTCCCAGGTCACGATCTGCCAATACGGCCGGAATCTGGCCAATCGGCGTGGCGACCGCCGGCAATCCAGAAGCCAAGGCTTCGAGCAAAGCGTTGGGGCAACCTTCGCGCGAGGTCAGCAGGGCAAACAAATCAGCCGCCGCATACCATTGCGGCAACTCCTCCGGTGGCAGCGCCCCGGTCATGCGCACATGGTCTTCCAGGCCGTGCGCTGCAATTCGTGCGCGAATCTGCGCCGTGTAATCTTGCCCCCAGCGAGCAACCCCACCGACGATCAACAACAACAGATCGGGATTCTGCTTCCGTAGCTCGGCTAACGCATCGACCAGCAAATGGTAGCCTTTCCGCTCAAGCAGATAACCAACGGAGATGATGATACGGCGATCCTGCGGCAGATTGAGAGCACGACGACTAGCATTGCGATCCAAGCCACCGAAGCGTTCTGTATCGACGCCGTTGGGGACAACAGCAATCTTCTTTTCGTCGGCACCGAGCCTTGCCATGGCCTCGGCGATTTCGTCGCTTACGGCAATCAACTGATTGGCAGAACGAAGTGCTTCGCAAATTTCGTCTCGCAGGGCGGGATCTTTCGACGATGTTAGCACGTCTTCGCCGCGACCAGTGATGACCAAGGGCTTGCCACATTGCCTGGCAAGATACATGGCGGCCGCACCGTCGGGATACACGAAATGCGCGTCAATCAAGTCGAAGTCCGCCTGCTCTTGAATTGCCCGCAAGGTCGCGCGGGCCGAGCGAGCCATCGAACGGGCATGAAAGTATTTGCCAAATTTGGGCAGCAGAAAATATCGCGGCCGATGCACGGTCATGCCATCGATGACTTCGATGCGTCCGTACTGCGAAAGTGGATACCAGCGTTGAAACATACGCAGCGGCGGAAAGTAAGGCACTGGCGAAACCACCTCGACCTGGCAATCGGGCAATGCGGCAACGTGGCGTATTCGCTCTTTGACGAACACGCCATGAATCGGTTGGACTTTCGACGGAAACGTCGATGAGAAAACAAGCGCGCGTACGGGCCGCGCCTCTGTATCCGGCGCCAACGCTGTGGTTTTCACGACGGTCATTGCTTCTGCGACATCTCCAGTGGCGATTCCACTGCTCGGCTTTCAGGCGTCATCGTATATGCCTCCAAGTCACCGACGCCGAGGAGCCGATTCCATTGTTCGCCCTCGAGTTCCTTCGTGGGAGCGACGACAAGAACGGATGGCTGATTGTTGCTAGCAAATCGCCACACGGATCGACCAACGCCGCGGTCGACTGGCTGCTGCGAGATCGCCGGCGTGGTTTCCTCTTGATCCGAACTCGCCACGCCCATCTGCACAGACTTTCCAAGTGCGTGAACTTCTGCACGCGGTTCGTAATGGCCAAGAAAGCTGAGATTGCAGGAGCTGACTACCGATTTGGCCGTCGTTCGAGCACTATGAGCTGGGAACTTTTCGCCATAACCGGGTGCACGCCAGCCGTGAAACGAATCCTTGTCGGCTCTCCAGAGCGTGAATTCGCCATCCGTCGACGTTTCAAAATGACAATCTCCCACGCGCAACACATTCGGACGAACTACGTCGACTTGCAGGTCGGCAGCAAAGTTCCAATACGTATGTACGGTTACCGGAGAAGGTGAATCGATGAGATCGAGAATCCAGATTCCCTCCCCATTGACAATGACCTGTCGTTCGAGCTTTCCGCCATTCGGCAACCACCGCTCAACACAGAGGATGCGAATGTTGTCGGCAAGCTTAACCTGGACTCGTGGGGGACCGACCACGTGCGACCATGCCAGCCGCCCCGCCACCTGGGCCATGGGAAACTCTTCGATTTCGATTGTGTTGTGCGCAGCGGGCGAGCGAAAGAAATCGACCTGGCGCAGGTCGCCGGCATAGGTGGGCATGCCGCTATCAACCAGAATTGGTCTGTTGTCTATGTGCGCCAGCACTTGGAAGCAGTCGAGATGGCCATGCGCCACCGATGGCGTAGAATCGGCATGCAATCCAGCCGCAAGTGGCCCAGCATCCAGGAGAAGCCAATCTGGCGATCCGTTTTGGCGGGCGGTGTGCAAAACGACGTAACCACTTTCCGTAAGCTGCGTTGAACTCGAACTGGCGCCAGCATTGATCGTTTTCCAAGTGTCGATTCCCGCTGCTCCACGCTGCAAAAAGAGTTCTTCGCCGGGCGACGTGCCTGCGACCTTCAGTAGTGGCTCGCGAAAAATAGCGGCTCCCAGCGAACAGAGCCCAGCAAAATCCCAGAACTGCGCCGGCTCGATGGGCATGGAACGGGCCGAGTCGACATCGCCGATTGGCGGCCAAAGTCCATCGGGCTGCCGTAGCTTCGCTCCACTACGGAAAGATCGAGCGATCACCTCGTCGAGCGGCCCGAGAAGATTGTAATTGCACAGTCGGTCGGCTTCCCTCGCCATGGCCAGAAAACCGAGCGTGAAGTAGTGATACCCCACGGCCTGCTCGACACAGAAACCGTCTTCGTAGAACTGCTTGGGACCGTGCTCAAGAAGGAGTTGCGTCGCTTCAGTGCGCCAGCTTGCTGCGGCGGGCAGTTCTGCTAGCCAGCAACCTAACAAATAGAGCGCAGCCGCTTCGCCGATCAAATGGTTGTAAGGGCTGGAATAGAGCGAATAGTTACGGCGTAAGAATTCCGCATGCTGACACGCCGCCTTGCCAATGAGATCAAGATCTTCGCTCGACCATCCATCCCATTCCGCCAGCAGGGCAAGCGACCACAGCCACGAAATGGAACGCATGGCAACTTCGAGAGCACTGGTCCAATTGACGCCTTCGAGATATGGATTGCCTTGAACCCAACTCAACAATAATTGTCGAGCCAGGACGGCCGATTCCTCATGAGCTGAATAGCGCCAGTTTCGCGCCAATGCAACGAGATACTGCTGGCGGCTCGCTTCCCACACATACTTGACGTCGACATCTGAGGAAAGTTCGTAGATCGCGACATCTGCGTAGAACTTTTTCGGCCATCGATAATTCGTGCGTGGATCGGCGCGCCAATCGATCGAAATAGGATCGGCAAGATTGAACACGTGCCCCAGCCGACGATAATTGCCGTGGTGAATCGCGCTGGCCTCTTCGCGGGCATGGGCAGAATACTTGTTCCACAAATCGGGATACGAATCGCGAAGCGTCTGAACATCTGCCGGTTGCGAACCTGGCAAAAGCCGCTGTGCCGAAGAGAGCAGGGAAACCGATGATGTGCTCTCGGCTATGGCAACTTCTCGGCCGCGCTGCAGATACTCGCGCCGCTGACGGCGCAGGTCGACGGCTGCCAGCAAACGAAAACGGATTTCGTCGGCGGACATTCGTCTTAGTTTTCGATATGCCCCAATTATACGCATGGCTGCGTTAGGAGTTGCTCAATCCTGGCCGTCAAACGCTGGCACACCCAAATATTGTGCCAATGTTGCTTGCGATTGCGTGGCGGAAAATAGAGGATCGTCTGGAGGCGGCACAACATATGTCGCACCATCAGCGCTCGATAAATCGGCAATTGTTCCGCGTCTGGCATACCGTAGCCGCGCAGGCACGCCGCGCGCCACGCCTGCAATGGAAACGCTCTCCATGGAAACTGCCAACCATACATTTCCAGGCGATGGATGAGATACGTGACATCGACTAGCGGATAATTAAGGCAACATGTCGCGTAATCGATTGGCGTCAGGGTAAAACCATCCCATAACAGATTTGTTGGCCCAAAATCACCATGGCACCATACTTGGCGTTGTTGATCGAATGACGATGCTTGCATTTGCTTGCCAAGCCATACCAGGACGCGGTCGCGATCGCGTGGCGATGGCCAAGCGGGTTTGAGCTCGAGCAATGTCTTGAGTCGAATGTCGCAATATTCGAGCATCTCAAATGGCTCGGTTTCCGCTAGTACGGGCTGGAAGCCTGCGGTGTCAAGTGTTTGCAACTTCGCCTGCCAACGTCCCGCCAAAAGCAAGGCGCGTGTGCATCCCCCACGGTGCAGACGACGATTCCCCTTGAGAATCTGAGATTCAAGCGATTGGCCGGGGGCTTCGGCCGTCGTTAACGACGCGTTGGACGGATCGATGCTGACAATTTCCATCCGCCCCAACCGCGCAGGCATGTCTTTCAATGCCGCGAGCCGTTTAGAAATCTCCGCCTCGGCTGCCGCCTGCGAATGCATCACTTCCAACGGCTTGCCCCAATCGCCACCGTGGTATTGTTTCACGAATACGGACTGACCGTTAATCGTGTCACGCCTTACGGAGGACGAGCGGCGTTGATCAGTGCGAGGCTGCGGCATGGTATGAATGAGCCGTTCTCTCCAAATGGCGATGATACCAACGCGTAAAAAACAAATATCTCCAGAGTAATGATCGGCGACCGCGACGATGCGAAAAATGTTCTTCGGCCATCGCTCGGATTTCAGGCAAACGGAAGATTCCCGACTGCTCGATCAGCGGATCGTGCAGCGCCTCTTCCAATAACGGTCGCAATTCATCGCGCAGCCAATTCTCAACAGGTGGAGAGAATCCTCGCTTGCGCTGCTGCAGGACGTCGTCCGGCAAAAGGTCTTTAAACGCTCGCTTCAGAATGACTTTCGTCTCTTCGCCTTGTATCTTCGCGTTGTAGGGCAATTGGGCGGCGAATTCTACAATCCGGTAGTCGAGCAGCGGGGCGCGCAGTTCCAGCGAATTCGCCATGCTAGTTCGATCGACCTTCGTCAGGATATCGTCCGGCAAATAGCGATAGAGATCGAGTGAGGAAAACCGAGCCAGCGGATCGGTCCGGTCGCAGCGCTGAAGATCGCCGCTCAGCAGGCCATAGGTCGAATCGTTGGCCAATTGCGACATAAACTCCGGATCAAAAAACTCTCCCGCCTCCAATTCGCTGACACCGACGGCAAATAATTGTTCGTCGCTCATTCCCAGGCTACGAAAGTAGCGCCGGCCGGGCGCCGACCTGGGCAACAAGTGATGAATTGCCTGTCCGATACATCCCAGCCCCGAACGCACACTCGCGGAGAGAGATCGACGTGCGAGAATGTCGCGGTAACGCTTATAGCCACCAAAGCTCTCGTCGCCGCCGTCGCCGGCGAGGGCAACCGTCACATGCTGCCGGGTCAATTGCGAGACATAGTAAGTGGGAATCGCGGACGCGTCGCCAAAAGGCTCGTCAAACGCATCGACTAGGCTGTCAAACACATCGATGGCGGAAGCTTCTACCTTCAACTCGTAATGATCGGTTCCATAGCGTTGTGCGACCGATTTGGCGAACTGTCGCTCGCTGTGCGCCGGCCCTTCGAAATCGATGTGAAAAGTCTTGATGGGTTGCGATGAGTGCCGCGCCATCAGCGCAACAATGATGCTGGAATCAAGCCCACCGGAAAGAAAGGCTCCTAGAGGCACATCGCTCATCATTCGCAAACGGACGGAATCGTCGAGGAGATACTGAAGTTTCGTGATCGCGTCGTCCATGGAACATGAGGTATCCACAGCCGGCGGTACTCTCCAGTAGTGCTGGCGCGTGAATTCGCCTTGCTCAACGACAATCTGCTCCGCAGGTTCGAGTTGGCGAACTTGCTTGTAGATCGAAAACGGATGGGGAACATAACCCAGGTTGAAGTAGTGGTATAACGCGGCGGGATCCATTTCATTGGATATCTCGCCACTGGCGATCAGGCACTTGAGCTCGGAACCAAAGACGATGCCGTCGGCCGTCCACGTGTAGTAGAGCGGCTTTTTGCCGAGTCGATCGCGAACGAGCACGAGCCGTCGCCGCGATGCATCCCAGAGGGCAATCGCAAACATTCCGTTGAGATAGGTTGCGAACTCAAGACCAAATTCTTCGTATAAATGAACTAGAACTTCGGTGTCGCTCTGAGTTGTGAATGCGTGCCCGCGCGCGGCAAGGTCTTGACGAAGCTGCTTGAAGTTATAAATCTCGCCATTCTGAATGACGCCAATCGTGCGATCTTCGTTAAAAATCGGCTGATTGCCGGCGTCGAGGTCAATGATTGCGAGCCGGCGCATGCCAAACGCGAACGAATCGTCGACATGATATCCCTCATCATCGGGGCCGCGGTGAACGATGCGCTGATTCATCGAGCGAACTAGCTCCAAATCGGCGGGGCGCCCACTACGTGTCCAAAATGTTCCGCAAATGCCGCACATACGCGAGGTAGATCTTGCCTGCTAGACTTCCTGCTCCAAGTAACCCGCATCGAGCTTGGCCTTGGCGTTTCGCTCCATGAGCGTTTCGGTCCACGACTGCCTGCGGGGAGGCGGCGGACCATAGTTGCGCGCGTAGGCATAGCACATGGCGAGCACCCAATATCCCCATTCGTTATCGTAGTAGTCGCCAAACATGCAGGTGCCAAGAAATCCGGCAGTTGCAGCAAGCGTACACGAGCCGAAGAAGGCCATATTCTCGTCGCCGCCAGGCTGCCGCTGATAGTCCATCGTTTTGTAACAGGCCCAACAACAGGTGATGACAAGGGCCGTTCGCAATAAGAAGCCCTGATAGCCCCATTCGCACATCTCGTTGATGTAGCCGTTGTGCACGGAACGACCAGAACCGATTTGCGCCTTGGACATATAATCACCGCCGGCGCGTTTGAACCCATCGCCCCCGGCCCCGAAGGGCCAGTCCTTGAGCATGTTCATTCCCGCCGTCCAGAACTCGATTCGACTATTCGCCGATTGATCTCGGTCTTCCGAGCCCACAAACGTGGACATGAAACGCTGCCAGATTTCCGGGTCGCCCATCAACATGTAGCCACACAGTCCACCCAGCGCGACGCCAATGAAGGCCTTCTTGCGCAGCTTTCCCCTGGCCGTGGTAACGAGCACGCATGCAGACAGAATGACGCTAAGAAATGCGCCGCGACTGTTACACAACAGAATCGTATTTGTCAGCAAGACAGCAACCGTGCCCCCAATGATTTTTGAAGGCCACTTACCGGCGAAAATGAGGCCACCACAAATGGGCAACATCGTAACGAGTACCGACGCCATGTGATTCGCGTCCGTCGCTCCAGGGCCGCCGAGACCTTCCAATCGCCCGGCGCGCATGACTCCGCGATCGTTGACATAAACCTCGTATCCCCAATAGCCGGCGCCGATACAAAGCGTGAGCATCATTACGCGAAAATCTGCTTTGGAACGGATAGCCGCGACGAGCAGCACAAACAGCAAACTGAACTTCATGACAAGCGTAAACGGCTTGTTGGCAGAACCAGGCATCGGCGCTAATGGCGCCAGTGTGTAGTTCACGAAGATGGCATTGATTACAGTGAGCGCGAGAAAGAAGAGGATGCGTTTGTGCATCTTAATCTTTTCAACGTAAGGAATGCCCCCGGCAATGACGAGCGACACGAGCAAGCACATCCCGCCGTAGAAGCTCCAGCGAGCGTAAACGATCCCTGGCCCGGCAAGTCTTCCCCACCACCACCAGGCCGGATGCGCAAAGAACGTAATGAAATACACTGGCAGCGCATAGGCAGGACGAAAGATTGCGACCAGGCCGTACCCGAGGAAGATAATGAAGAAAAGGAGTAGGG